>DATHNB010000177.1:0-35224 GCA_035486495.1 Ferruginibacter sp.
TTATTGTTGCGCACTTTATTGAGTAGTGCAACAAACGAATCTTCTTTCTGGCGATATATTTTATCCAACTCAATTAATAAAGGCTGTTGTTCTTTAACAGCCATGCTATCAAAAAAGAAAGGTGATTCGTAATACTCCTGCAAAATGCTCCAATCTTGATTGCCCGTAACAGGTGGTAACTGATGTAAATCACCGATGCATAATAATTGTACACCACCAAAAGGTATATCATGATTTCTGCGAACACTTCTTAAAATAGTATCGATGGCATCCATCACATCGCAACGTACCATACTTATTTCATCGATCACCAGCAGTTCCATTCTACGAAGTAATTGTTGACGCTGACCGTTGTATCTTATTTTAGAGATCAACTCATTTTTTTGAACATGTGTTGGAACAAAAGGATGAAAGGGTAATTGAAACAAACTGTGTAAAGTAACACCTGCAGCATTGATCGCTGCCACACCTGTTGGCGCTGCCACCACAATATTTTTTGTGCAGTTATCTTTTAAGTATTTTAAAAAAGTTGTTTTACCTGTTCCCGCTTTTCCTGTAAGAAAAATATTTTCGTTTGTCTCGGTAACAAAGCGATAAGCTAAATCAAAAATTTCATTGCGTTCGATGGGAAGCATAATAATAGTTTACATTTTATAGGGTGGATATGAATTCGACTAAATTAGAAAATATTTTCTAATTTTTAAGATAAGGAAGTAATTCTTCGATCGTAACGGGTTTTTTCTGATCATCAATTTCTATTACGATATAATAACCATTTTCATTGCCGCTTGCCTTTAATGTGTTGATTAAAGTCTGCTGATCACTCACTACGCGCTTGCCATCATCTTCGCTCCAGATTTCTTTGGTACATAAACAACCTTCTGTAGGTGTGTATGGATAATAGATCTTGGTTTTATAATATTTAGGATCCATGGTAGTGCCATGTGCAATAATCTCTGTACGACCTGTTTTTCCGGCATAAAAAGTTTGGTAGATCGGAAAATAATCCTGCCAGCTTGGAGGTAATAATTTTTTATATTGCGCTTCGTTCCATACGGAATCTTTAACGTAAGGAACGTTTAAAAAATTACGCACACTCAATTCAAAAGGCATTGCTAATTGGATATTAGGCGTTGGTCCGATAAAACTGCTTTGTGAAATATCTGTACCATTCATTCTGAAAATTCCTTGTGGCGTATTGCCATTACTAAGATAAAATGGAAGATTGCTGAGACTTCTCGCAAACTGCGGTATTGCAATTATCTTTTTATTATTATCTAACATGAAATTACCCTTGCCATCTCTGATTATTGTGATGCCTATATAATCGCGATTTTTTCTTTGAAAAGAATAAACGATAGTATTACCGCGAAGGAATTTTTTATTGAAAATATCGAATAACATCTTACCCCAATTTTTAGCCGAGACACTGTCTTTACTCTCAACTAACATTTTTAATGTTACATCTACGTATTCGTAGTTTGGATTTAATTTAAGCGCAGCTGTTTTGATTTCCTTTAGTTTGATAGCTTTTGCTCTGTATAAATATTCTGCACTGATCGCTAAGACTTTGCTATCAGTTGCATGCAAAAAAATATCTTTCATTTTTCGGATATATTCCTTTGGATAAAGAGAATATGCTGTTTGCAACAACGTTATTTGAAAATCAATACTTTCTTTATCTATCAATTTAAAAGCATAGCTAACACGTTTATCAGTAAAAGGAGATCTGTATTGTATCAGTTCCATTGATGATAAACCTGTTTCCCATTTATCTTCAGTAGAATCTGTTAACGCTAACGTAAGGTTTTTATTAATAGCATGAGCAATAATATTTTGATAAAATTTATCCCTATTCGGTTTTGTTCCCCATTTGAAATATACAGCATTATCATTCTGTGCAAATAAATTTACGCTGGCTATCAGCAGAAAGAAAGCAATTATTATTCTTATTTTAATACCCATACTTTTCCTTCCATAATTGTTTTAAAAATTTCCGTAATTCTTCTTCTCTTGCATTTTTTCCGGGATTGTAAAATGCTTTTCCGCTTAGTTCTTTTGGTAAATATTCCTGCGCCTGAAAATTGTTTTCATAATTATGTGAGTAGGCATAGTCTTTTCCATAATTTAAGTTCTTCATCAGTTTGGTTGGTGCATTGCGAATATGCAATGGAACTGATAAGTCGCCGAGTGTTTGCACAGCGGCAATAGCATCATTGATGGCAACATAAGATGCATTGCTTTTTGCTGATGTGGCTAAGTAATTAACGCACTGCGATAAAATTATTCTTGATTCAGGGTAACCAATTTTATTTACTGCATCGAAAGTTGCGTTGGCTAATAACAGTGCATTTGGATTGGCGTTACCGATATCTTCACTTGCCAGTATTAATAAACGTCTTGCTATAAATTTAACATCCTCGCCACCTTCTATCATTCTTGCCAGCCAGTATACGGCACCGTTAGGATCGCTGCCGCGGATAGACTTTATGAATGCTGAAATGATATCGTAATGTTGTTCACCTTTTTTATCATAAATGGCAATCCTTTGTTGCGCAATTTCCATTACAGCTTTATCTGTTATAATGATATTGTCTGCCAGCATATCTGTTACCAGCTCCAGCAAATTCAATAATTTTCTTCCGTCACCTCCGGAAATAGTAATTAAAGCATCTGTTTCTTTTAGTTCGATCTTTTTTGTTTGTAGTATTTCATCCTGTTCAATAGCATGGTGTAATAATGCAATCAGATCCGTTTCATCCAACGGTTTCAAAATATATACCTGGCACCTGCTTAGTAATGCACTATTAACTTCGAAAGAAGGATTTTCTGTTGTAGCGCCGATCAATGTGATGATGCCCTTTTCTACTGCGCCTAATAATGCATCTTGCTGACCTTTATTAAAACGATGAATTTCATCAATAAATAAAATTACATTTTGTTGTGTTTTTGCAGTTTCAATTACTTCGCGTACTTCTTTTACGCCACTGCTGATGGCGCTTAATGTATAAAATGGAACCTGTAATGTCTGTGCAATAATATTAGCGATGGTGGTTTTACCTACGCCGGGTGGCCCCCATAAGATCATGCTGGGAACTTTGCCATGTTCAATGGCGGTGCGTAAAATGCTCCCTTTGCCAGTCAGGTGTTGTTGTCCGGCAAGGTCATTTAATGAGGATGGCCGTAAGCGTTCTGCTAACGGAATTTGACTTGATGGCATATATTCAAGTTAATAATTTTATTTTCTGAAGTAGGATTTCAGTATCAAAAGGGTTGTTGGAATTACGTTAAAGTTACCGACTAAAAACGCGGAATAAAAAAAAGCCCCGAAATAAATCGGGACTTATAAAATTAAACCCTGAAACTCGATTAGTGAAGTAACAATTCACATGGCTTAATGCCTGTGTGTTTTTTAAACGCTGTGGAAAAATGAGAGATGGAAGAGTAACCCAACATCAATGAAACTTCTGTTACGCTTAATCCTTTATCGTACAACAAATATTTAGCATGTTCCATTCTCTGACTTTGATAAAAATCGAAAATAGTGGTGCCGAATAATTCTTTAAAACCTTTCTTTAAATAACATTCATTGATAGCAACCTTTTTGCTCAAAGCTTTAATGGTTAAAGGTTCGCCAATATGCTGCAATAATACCTCTCTTGCTTTTATTATTTTTTCTCTGTCTTCTTCGTTCGCTAAAAACTTGCAGGTAAAAACTTCTTCTTTATCTCCACCTAACATACAATCCATGCTATATAATAACAGAATTTGTGTTTGTGCATTGATGAAAATATTTTCTAAAGTATCAGTATAAGTATGGTTCAACAATGCTTCAATGGCCATTCTTGTTTTACCGCACAATGGCAACATTTTAGAAAAAGAAGTTGGATGCGTAAACGCTAAAACTTCATCAGAAACATTTGTATTCTTCTTTCCTTTTACAAATTGTGTTAAGTAAGAAGGTTTAAAACTGAAACTCAATACATCTACACTTTCAACTTTTTCAACACATGTTTTTGAAGCATTGAATTTGCAATAATCGCACTCGGTTTGTTTTTGTCTGCAGTATATATTTCCTGATACACAAAATCTTAATTCTAAATAATGCTCTGCAGGATTATTTTTCTCGTAATGATATACCAACATACCTGTATCCTCAATATTCCATTGCGGCTCTTTTTTGTAGCGTTTGATAGAATAATGAACAGAACCCGGAACGATACGGTCAGTATCTAACAAAACCTCCATTTGCTCATGCATAATGGGCTGTTTGTAGGCGATGCTTAATATGTCTTGCGGTTGTTGATACATTGATAAAATTCGATGCAAATATACGCCATCAACCTCTTATTTCATGATTTAGGAGTTGAGTTTTGTCATCAAACGGTACTAATTTACGATGTGGCAAACGATTCGGTTTTTAACATAAAAAAAAACAAAAAATCTGACCCTTAAAATCGCTGCTTTTATTATGTGGAAATCTTATGAATAACTACTCATAAAAGGTTGCTTTTTTTGACCGAAAACCCTTGATTTTGCTTATATTTGCTTGATTGCAAAATTTGATAATCCTAAAGAGAATTTCCCATATTTATGAGTACAGAAATTGAAGAAGTAGTTAGTCCTGCTACCAATGGTTATGGTGCAGATAGTATACAGGTTTTAGAGGGTTTAGAAGCCGTTCGTAAACGCCCTGCAATGTATATCGGTGATATTGGCGTAAAAGGTCTTCATCATCTTGTTTATGAAGTAGTTGATAACTCAATAGATGAGGCATTAGCTGGCTATTGTAAAAATATTGAAGTAACAATCCATGAGGATAATTCTATCAGTGTGCAGGATGATGGCCGTGGCATTCCTACCGGGATCAATACAAAAGAAAAAAAATCAGCCTTAGAGATCGTAATGACGGTTTTACATGCGGGCGGTAAATTCGATAAGGATACCTACAAAGTATCCGGTGGTTTGCATGGTGTGGGTGTGAGTTGTGTGAACGCATTGAGTACAAAATTGATCGTAACGGTTGACCGTGAGAATAAAAAATTCGAACAGGAATATAAAATTGGCGTGCCGCAATATCCTGTGCGTGAAATTGGCACAAGCACCAAGACTGGTACTCACGTCCATTTTTGGCCTGATCTGACCATTTTTACCGCTTCTGTGTTCAATAAAGATATTTTGGAAGGGCGTTTAAGAGAATTATCTTTTTTAAATAGAAAGATAACGATCGTGTTGAATGACCTTAGAGAAAAAAATGAAGATGGCACAACTTATTCTAAAACTTTTTACAGCGAAGGTGGTATTGTTGAGTTTGTAGAAATGTTGGATAAGAATGCGAACAGACAGTCTCTTTTACCAACCGTAATTTATTGCGATGGTAAAGATGAAGCAAGTAATGTTATGGTAGAAGTTGCGATGATCTACAATACAGGTTACCAGGAACATCTTTTCAGCTACGTAAATAATATCAATACGATTGAGGGTGGTACGCATGTTGCTGGTTTTAGGCGCTCTATTACAAGAGTATTTAAAAGCTATGGCGAAAAAGAAGGAATGTTCGAAAAAGCGAAAGTTGAAATAGAAGGGGATGATTTTAGAGAAGGCTTAAGTGCTATTATTTCTGTAAAAGTTCCGGAACCTCAATTTGAAGGTCAGACCAAAACTAAACTGGGTAACAGTGAAGTAATGGGCGTGGTGGATCAAACGTTAAGTCGTGTATTGATCGCTTATTTAGAAGAAAACCCGAAAGATGCTAAAACCATCATTCAAAAAGTAATATTGGCTGCACAGGCTAGAGCGGCTGCTAAAAAGGCCCGCGAAATGATACAACGTAAAAGTGTATTAACCGGCGGCGGTTTACCGGGTAAATTGGCTGATTGCAGTGATAAAGATCCTGAAAGATGTGAACTATACCTTGTGGAAGGGGATTCGGCTGGTGGTACTGCTAAACAAGGCAGGGATAGAAGTTAACAGGCAATTCTTCCTTTACGTGGTAAGATCCTGAATGTTGAAAAAGCAATGGAACATAAGATCTATGATAATGAGGAAATTAGAAATATGTTTACTGCGCTTGGTGTAAAAGTGGGTACTCCGGAAGATCCTAAGGCACTAAATCTTACTAAGCTTCGTTATCATAAATTAATTATTATGACGGATGCTGATGTGGATGGTAGTCACATTGCTACGTTGATATTGACTTTTATTTTCCGTTATATGAAGGAGTTGGTTGAACAAGGATATGTGTATATCGCTCAGCCGCCTTTGTATCTTGTTAAGAAAGGAAAAGATCAGGATTATGCCTGGACGGATGAAGAACGCAAGGCTTTGATTCAGAAATTCGGACAAGGAAAAGATGATTCTGTAAACACACAACGTTATAAAGGTTTGGGAGAAATGAATGCCGAACAATTATGGGAAACCACGATGAACCCGGCTACAAGAACTTTAAAACAAGTAACGATTGAAAGCCTTGCAGAGGCAGATAGCGTGTTTAGTATGCTAATGGGTGATGATGTTCCACCTCGTAGGGAATTCATTGAAACCCACGCCAAGTATGCAAAAATTGATGTTTAAGGGTGCTTAAATAATAGATATTAATTATATATTTTTGGGAAATTCGAAATTAGTAGTAGCATTGTACTACGAATACCTGGGTTTTCTCTTTTACTAACAATAAAAATTCCACAAAATGTCAAAAATGTTAACAGCTTATTGCATGAAAACGAAAGAAAAAAACGTTCCATTGCAGGACGCAGTAATAACCAAAACAGCTCGCGGCGGTTATATGGCTCAAGGTAATGATGGAAAAGGAAATAAAATGACAACGATGCTTTCTGAAGCAACAGCTACTAAAGCTATTGCTGATGGTGTAGCTAAAAAAGGTTGGTAGTTATATCGTTTTTAAATTATTAAAGCCATCTGTTTTTACAGATGGCTTTTTTGTTTCACTTGTTAGACGGAGACCGTCAGACAATTTTCTGTCTCAAAATATTTAATCGAAACCACAATTGGTAAATTGGATCTAGAAAAAAGATATCGCCTCGAGTATCATCAATCAGTTCTTTTTTAATTAATGTCTTTTTTATTTTCAGCACATTGGCTGAAGTGCCCAAATCATATTGATCAATAATTGCTTTTGATGAAAGGTTTGTGTGCACACCATTCGCTACGGCTTTTAAAAAATTCAATTGTGGGCCGGTAAGGTCTTCTGTATCACGTAAATACAATAATGCATTTTGTTCTGTTATTTCTATTGTTGCTTTTGCAATATTTTCTGCAGCAACTCTTCTATCCGTATGCAGCCATACCAAATGGGAAAGCTGTTGCACATAATACGAATGATCCTGTGCCCTTTCAGCAATATCATTCGCCAATTCTTTACTTATATTTTTATTGGTAGATGCAAATTGTGTTTCAATAAATTTTATCCAATCTGCACGTTTTATTTTAGGCAGGTACATAACATCTCCAAATTTATAGAACGGCATACTTTGGGTTTCAAACAGTTCCATCATCATGTGCTGCTTGCTTCCATACAGACAATAAGTTACATGTTGATGATGTTGCCATTCTGCACGCAATCTTTTTTGAAATAGTAAAGGATCTTTAAAACTCTCCAAATTTTGAAATTCATCAATGCAGATAATGAGGCTTCTCTTTTTTTTGATAGCTATTTTTTCAGGTAGATTTAGCAGCTCACGATAATTTTTATTGATCTCGTTCCATTCAAATGAGATCTCAAAATCTTCTGCAGGATCAGTACCCAGCGATATTTTCGGCGTTATATGCTTTAAAAATTGTTTGGTTAGATCTACCCATTCGGTTAATTTATTGCTGGTTGCTTTTATAACCTGCGTAGTAAGAAAGCTGTAAAATTCTTCTTCGTTCCGAATGCTCATCATATCGAGCATTACTACTTTAATTGAGCGTCCCTGAACATCTTCAGCTACTTTTTTTACCAATGATGATTTGCCCCACCTGCGTGGAGATATAAGGATGGTATTTATCTTATTGATAAAATTATCCTTAAGTCTTTTTTTTTCGTCTGTGCGGTTGGTAAATAATTCTGTGCTGACAGTCTTACCAAATAGAAATGGCGTATTCATGTTTCAAAGTTAGAAACAATATTCAAACTTACCAAATGGTAACTTACCATATAGTAAGTTACTAAGCAGTAACCTGTAATGCACTTTGCTGCATTTTACGTAAGAAATTATACAGGACCGTCATGGTTTTAACGTCATCAACTATTAATATGCCGTTTTTACCTACTTGCTTTAATCTTGCTTTATTAGTGCCGGATTGTAAAAATTGCAATATGCCATTGAACACATTACTTTGAAAATAAGGTGAATCAGGATTGCTGACAAAGAAACATTTCAATGTTTCATCTTTCAACAACATTTTTTCAAAGCCCAATTCAACGGCAATTTTTCTACAGCGGACCGTTGTAAATAAATCTTCCACCTGCGGTGGGATGGGGCCAAAGCGATCGGTCATTTCCGTATGAAATTCTTCCAGTTCTTTTTCATTCGCACAATTATCCAGTCTGCTGTATAAACTTAACCGCTCAGTAATACTTTCCACATAACTGTCCGGTATCAATATTTCTAAGTCAGTATCAATAGAACAGTCCTTTACAAAATCATCCTGCTGTTGAATTTCTTCTTTAAACAGATCCTTAAATTCGGAGCGTTTTAGTTCTCTGATGGCTTCATCTAAAATTTTCTGGTACATCTCAAAACCTATTTCTGCAATAAAACCGCTTTGTTCGCCACCTAATAAATTTCCTGCTCCACGTATATCCAAATCACGCATGGCGATTTGGAAACCACTTCCCAAATCACTGTATTGTTCTAATGTTTGTAAACGTTTGCGGCTATCGGCAGGCAAAGTACTCATCGGCGGCGCAAACAAATAACAAAATGCTTTTTTATTGCTACGACCAACTCTTCCTCTTAATTGATGCAGATCACTCAACCCAAATTGATGCGCATTGTTGATGATGATCGTATTTACATTCGGAATATCAACCCCACTCTCCACAATATTTGTACAAACTAACACATCATATTTTTTATCCATGAAATCAAGAATGGTATCTTCTAACTGATCCCCATCCATTTGTCCGTGGGCATAAGCAATGCTAAGATCCGGACAAAGTCCCTGAATATGCCCCGTCATTTCTGCCAAACCATTTACTCTGTTATGTATGAAGAAAACCTGTCCACCTCTTTCTGTTTCGTAATAAATAATATCGCGGATGGCATCTTCATTAAACATTTGCACCTCTGTTTGTATTGGTTGCCTGTTTGGTGGAGGTGTATTAATAATGCTCAGATCTCTTGCACCCATCAAGCTAAACTGCAACGTTCTTGGTATAGGCGTTGCTGTTAGTGTGAGTGAATCAACTGTTATTCTTAATTGTTTTAATTTTTCTTTTGCAGCTACACCAAATTTCTGTTCTTCATCAATGATCATGATGCCTAAGTCCTTGAACTTAATATCTTTCCCTATGATAGAATGTGTACCAATAAGTATATCAACTTTTCCTTCTGCAACTTTTTGCAGGGTTTCTTTTTTCTCTTTGGCTGTTTTAAAACGATTGATAAAATCAACTGTAACGGGAAAATCTTTTAAACGATCGCCAAAAGTTTTATAATGCTGGTAAGCCAAAATAGTTGTAGGAACCAATATGGCAGCCTGTTTTCCATCACAACAAGCTTTGAATGCGGCACGAATAGCTATCTCTGTTTTGCCAAAACCAACATCACCACAAACCAATCTATCCATTGGCGATGGCTTTTCCATATCCTTTTTTACATCTTCGGTTGCTTTGGCTTGATCAGGAGTATCTTCATAAATAAAAGATGCCTCTAATTCAGTTTGCATGTAATTATCAGGACTAAAAGCGTAACCTTCCTTACTCTTTCTTTGAGCGTATAATTTGATAAGGTCCGTCGCAATATCCTTGACCTGTTTTTTTGTTTTCTCTTTTAATTTACTCCAAACATCGCTACCTAATTTATTCATTTTAGGAACGCTGCCTTCTTTGCCGCTATATTTTCCGATCTTATGCAGAGAAGAAATATTCACATACAAAAGGTCGCCATCTTTATATTGAATTCTTACAGCTTCCTGCATTTTTCCATTCGCTTCAATTTTCTGTAACCCACTGTAAACGCCAACTCCGTGATCGATATGTGTTACATAATCTCCCGGTTGTAATTCACGTAATGTTTTTAAAGTGAGCGCTTTGTTTTTACTGAAAGCCTGTTTCACTTTGTATTTATGATAGCGTTGAAATATCTGGTGGTCCGTATAACAAACACATTTTAGATCCTCATCAATAAATCCTTCGTAGATAGAAGTTGGGACAGGTATAATTTGCAGATCAGCTTTAAGGTCTGTAAAGATGACGTGTAAACGTTCTAATTGTTTTGGGTTATCGGCAAAAAGATAGAGGTTGTATTTTTGATCTTCAAACTCTTTTAAATTTTTTATCAGCAGATCAAATTGACGATTGAATGAAGGCTGTGGCTTAATTGAATAGGGAATAGTTATCTGGTCATCATTCTTGAAGTAAGATCTTTTTCCTATCTCAATAATATGCCGTGCTTTTATTTCCTCTTCAATAATTGTAGCTTTTACAAAATCATTTTCGCTAACATCAGTTTTCTCATTTATTTCGTCGTCTTCGCGGGTATCTGTTTTTTGTTTTGGATTGTCGGCGACTACTTGCAGATAAAGAGCAAGATCATCTTCCTGCTGTTCGATCTTTTCTTTTATAAAATCCCAATCTTCTGTCCACACAATTGTATTCTCCGGTAAAAATTCTAACAAAGACACTTTTTCACCTGTTTCAAATTGAGTTTCTACATTTGGAATGATACTTACTTGCAATAATTTTCTTTCACTCAGCTGATTTTCGGGATCAAATATTCGGATACTATCTACTTCGTTTCCAAACAATTCAATTCGATAGGGCTTTTCATTTCCGAAAGAATAAATATCCAATATTCCACCTCTAACTGCAAATTGTCCGGGTTCATATACAAAATCGGTTCTTTCAAAACCCTGGGCAACGAATTTTTCCAGAATACCGTTTACATCAATAACATCTCCTTGTTTAATGGAGAGAATATTGGCAGCGAGAGTTTTGGATAATACCACTTTTTCAAACAGCGCTTCCGGGTGTGTAATTATAATTTTTTTATTGCCCCCGGCAGATATTTTGGTTAAGGCTTCTGTGCGAAGCATTACATGGCTGCTATTTAAAAGACGGTAATTCTTTTTGTTTTTGAAAGAAGACGGAAAGTAGAAAATATCCAGCGCCTTGGTTAAATTTTCTAATGTATTGTGGTAATAAGCAGCCTCTTCAGCATCTCTGGCAATGATAAGGTGATTAAGCTGGGCTGTTTTCAGCTGGTTAAAGATGCCGGCAATAACGAATTGTGAAGCACTTCCAGCAAGGCCGGATAAGTGAATACGTTGCGGGAAAGGCAATAGAATCTTATCCACTATTGTAGAACAGCGGAGATCGTTTGTATACCCATTCATCAACACTTCCAAATTCATCCGTGGCTCAAAGATACAATTTAATATAAAATGCTAGTAATCACAATATAGCAGGCAACTTAACCGTTATCCTGATAGTCTGTTTAATGTACCTTTACGTGTTTTCCTTAACAATATTAGGATTGCTGATATTTTAATTGTTTGCCGATGAAAAGAAACTATTTTTTATTTTTTACTATTTTCTTTTTTTCTTTTTTATCTACTTGCGTGTTCGCTCAAGAGGTTGAAAAGCCAGTGCAATTTTCACAGGGCAATTTTATTACTAACGCAAATGTTTCTACCCAGAAATTTAAAAAGGAAGATATTAAAACTTCGTTTTATAAAGACAGGTTTTTTGTGTTGATCCAGTTCTCTTCTCTTCCTTCAGTTGAATTAAAAAGACAATTAAAAGAATTGGGTATCGAATTGGAAAGCTATGTTTCTGGGGATGCTTACTTAGCTACTATAAAAGATAAGTTTGATTTTTCTTTAGCAGGAAAATATGGTATCGTTTCGATCAATTCGCTTCCTGGAAATTATAAAGTGGATCTTACAGTAAGAAATATGGCTCCAAACTTTGATAAAGGAAACATAAGTGCTATTGGAGTTTCTTATTATTCCACGCTCGATAAAGCAACTGTGATAAAAGAATTGCAAGCTGTAGGAGCAGTAATTATAAAAACAAGAATCAATGCTCCCAATGTTGTTTTTATTCACGTACATCAATCGGAAATCGATTCAATTGCGGCGTTACCATTTGTAATGTATATCTCTTTACAAAATTTAAAATCAACTCCTCTTAACTATGAAGATGTTGCTATGCATGGAGCAAGTGGTTTTAATGCAGCAGTTGGGAATGAGTTAAATGGTAATGGTGTAACAATAGGTATTGGTGATCAGGGGAATATTCTAACACATATAGATTTTAACGGAAGAATAATATCGCGTATATCCAGCCAGCCGGATACGCATTCAACTCATGTGTCTGGTACTGCAGCCGGTGCAGGAATTATCGATATAACAAATCACGGAATGGCACCTCAGGCAACAATCGTTGATCAGTATTTTACTGATGTAATAACGAATGCGCCTGTGTACCTTACTGATTATGATATGCCCGTTACAAATAATTCATACACAAATGCATCTGCCGGTTGTATTGGTGAAGGGGAATATGATTACCTCAGTAATTATGCAGATCAAGAAATAAATACTTATGATAAATTATTACACGTGTTTGCTGCGGGTAATGATGGCAGTTATACCTGTGCGCCCTTTCCATATGCTTTTGGGACTGTAAAATCTGGCTGGCAAACAGCAAAGAATGTATTAACAGTAGGAGGTATTAACAGTGTAGATTATTCTACTTATTATTCTGGTAGCAGAGGTCCCGTAGCAGACGGGCGCATTAAACCAGAGGTTGTAGCAAGCAGTGTGAATGTACTATCCACATATCCTTATAATACCTATGGATATGAGATAGGTACGAGTATGGCAGCTCCTGTAGCAACGGGTTCATTAGCGCTTATGTGTGAACGCTATAGACAATTACATTCAGGCAATGATGCTGAAAGTGCATTGCTGAAAGCGATTGTATGTAATACAGCAGAGGATTTGGGTAATCCTGGTCCTGATTACACTTTTGGTTTTGGTATGTTGAATGTGAGAAGGGCCATAGCTGTTATTGACAGTAACTGGTACTCTACCGATAGTATCATTACCGGAGGAAATATAGCATCTACTATTCACGTTCCTTTGAATGCCACAAGATTAAAGGTAATGTTATACTGGGGAGATGTTGCAGCTAATGTAGGGGCAGCAAATGCTTTGGTAAATGATCTTGATCTTACGGTAACAACTCCATCAGCTGTTGTTCATCAGCCTTTAATCTTAAATCCTGCACCCGCTAATGTAAATGACAATGCTGTTGAAGGGGTAGATCATACCAACAATATAGAACAAGTAACTATTCAAAACCCTGCGGCAGGAACGTATACTGTGAATGTAAAAGGATATGCTATACCCTTTGGGCCACAAGCTTACGCATTGACTTACGAAATAATTGATTCTTCTGTAACAGTTGAATATCCTTTTGGTGGAGAAACATTGGTTCCCGGTGATATTGAAAATTTACGTTGGAGCGGTTACGGAAGTGGAAGCGATAGTAATACATATACGATTCAATATTCTATCGATAATGGAAGTAGCTGGACAACTATTGCAACGAATGTACCCGCGGCAAGTCGCACTTATCCTTGGACGGTACCCGCTACAGCAACAAATCAGGCCCTTATTAAGGTGAGCAGAAATGGTTCTTCATTAAGCGGACAAAGCAGTTTCAATTTTACAATATTAGGAAGGCCGGTGATAGCTGATACTGTTGTATGTGATGGATACGTACAATTAAACTGGAATGCTATTCCTAATGCAACTTCTTATGATGTGATGCAATTAGTTGGAGACAGCATGCTGGTAGTTGCAAATACTACAGACACTTTCTTTTTAGTAAAGTCATTGAATCAATACCAAACTTATTGGTTTGGTGTGCGTGCAAAAAATGGGACTATAGCCGGAAGGCGATCGATATCTGTAAGTGCTACACCTACCGGCGGCGCATGTACGCTAACTATTTTTAATAATGATCTAAAAATTGATTCAATACTACAACCGAATACGGCAAGAAACTTTTTCGCTAATGCAGGAAATGCAACAGCTGCGGTTACAGTAAGAATAAGAAATCTTGGAAATATTGATGTAAGTGGTCCGTTTACAGTTTCTTATAGTTGCGCGGGTGGCACTGCAACAGAAGTAGTGAATACCACAGTGCTTGCAGGCAGTACATATGATTATACCTTTACAACACCTTACACGTTTAATACAGCAGGCTTTCATTATAATTTTCAAGCCTGGGTAACAGATGTGGCAGATTCCAATCATGAAAATGATACAGCTTATAAAGTAGTTAAGTTATTAGCTAATCCGGTAATTGCAACATTGCCTGTTTCAGAAAGTTTTGAAACAGTTACACCGGAAGATTATATGGGAGATGTTTTAGGACTTGATGGTGATGATGAGCTGGATCTGTCTTCTAATACGCCACGAGGCAGAGCAAGGCCTTTTATTAATAGCGATTTTGCGCTAAGTGGTAAAAATGCAATGACGCTAGATCAAACACCTTATGATGTTGCATTGAATACGGATAGTCTTACTATTAGTTATAATTTATCATCGTTTGTGAATGTACCGTTGCGGTATGATTTTTTTTACGCTAATCAAGGAGTGGTTGCTGATTCTGCAGATGCAGTTTGGATACGAGGAAGTGAGAATGACTTGTGGATAAGAGCTTATGATCTTTATGCCAACCAATCTTCTATAGGAGAATATAAGCATGCGGCGTTTAGTATCGATAATATTTTAAAAAGTGCCGTTCCAGCTCAAACCGTATCTGCAACTTTTCAAATACGGTTTGGCGAAGTAGGACAAAGTTCCGATAATTCGCCACAGCCCGATAATCCTACAGACAATGGATATACCTTCGATAGTTTAACTTTAAATGCTGTGGCAAATGATGTGTCATTAACACAAATCACTTCGCCGGGTATAAGCGGTTGCGGTCTTACATCAGCAACGCCTGTTACTGTGCAAATAAGTAATTACAGTGGTAATCCACAAACAAATGTGCAGGTAAATTATCAAATTAATGGAGGCTCCATTGATACTGAAACAATTTCCATTGCTGCTGATACTACTATTAGTTATACTTTTTCGCAGCTGGCGAACTTTTCATCCTACACAAGTTATACTATTAATGCCTGGGTAAGAGATGTGCTTGATACATATCACGCTAATGATAGTACTTTAAATTATGTAATTCAAAATAGTCCAGTCATTAATACATATCCATATCTCGAAGGCTTTGAAAATAACAATGGATATTTTTATACAGGCGGCATAAACTCAAGCTGGCAATGGGGTACACCTAACAAGCCGGTTATTACTAAAGCGGCAAATGGAAATAAATGTTGGACAACTAACTTACTCGGAGATTATAATGATAATGAAACTTCTTATTTATATTCCCCTTGTTTTGATCTGAGTAGCTTAGCTCATCCGATGCTTTCTTTTAGTCATATTTTTCAGATAGAAGATACATATGATTTTACCTGGGTTGAATATTCAACAGATGGAATAAACTGGCAGGAACTTGGTGCTGCAGGTAGTGGTGTAAATTGGTATGATGATGTAACAGATGAAGTTTGGGAAGCATCTGACACGATCTGGCACGTGGCAAGTATCAGTATTCCTACAAATGCAAGCAGTGTAAAATTTCGTTTTGTTTTAAGCAGCGATCAGGCTGTTACTTATGCTGGTATTGGTATTGATGATATTCACATATTTGATAGCGCTTCTGTCTACACCGGAGGAAGCATCACCAATACAACACAAAATGTAAGCGGAAATAATTGGGTTGATTTCACTTCGGGAGGAGAATTAATTGCTTCAATAAATCCTAACGGAATGAATTTGGGAGCTACTAACGTGCAAGTGTACCCGTACAATGGCTCATCGCGTAATGCGAATGACTATTATTATTTAAACAGAAATATTGTTATTCAATCTGCTAATCAGCCAACAGGAAATGTAGGGGTTCGTTTTTATTATACGGATGTTGAAGCCGACAGTTTGATCTACGCAACGATTGGCTGTAGTGCTTGTGTTCCACCACCAGAAAGCTCTTATGACTTTGGTGTTACAAAATTCAATGGAACCAATTCAGATGAAAATGGAACTTTAAGTGATAATGTAGGCGGCTATTATTCTTACATACCACGCTCTAGTGTAAGTATAATACCGTTTGATAATGGCTATTATAGTGAGTTTAGTGTAAATAGCCTTGGTGAATTTTGGATGGATAAATTAGGATTTGCAGATACATTGCAACCTGTTAAATTAACGGCTGTCCAAAAATCAAATCAGGCACAATTATCATGGAGTACTTTGAATGACCTAGGAATGTATGAGTATGTTATAGAAAGAAGCAGTGATAATATGACTTACGATTCAATAGGATATGTATTCTCAAATAATTTAAGTGCTGCCAGTAACTATAATTTTACAGATGGATCTCCGTTATCAGATAGTAATTATTATGAACTTAAAATCATTGCATCAGATGGGTCGGTCACTTATTCTAATATACAATTATTAGTTTTTAATGATAACGGTATCTGGGCAAATCCTAATCCTGTAACAGATGGTGTACTATATATATCCTCTACAAGCAATGCCAGCAATGCTATATTGATGGATGAATCAGGTAAAAAAATAGAATCGTATCCTTTGCAAGGAGAAAATAATATAATATACATCAACAATGTTCAAAAGGGAGTATACCTGTTGAAAATAGTTACAGCAAACTCTACGCAGACTAAAAAAATATTGGTGGAATAAAGTATTTTATATCTTTAAGAAAAATAATAATCATGGCAATAGAACCTTGGCGTACCGGTAAGGTGATAAAAATTGAACAGCAAACATATAATACCAGGCGTTTCTGGATACAAGTGCCTGAACTTACATCGTTCGATTTTAAACCCGGACAATTTGTAACGCTCGATCTGCCGATTCATGAAAAGCCTAACAAGCGTTGGCGCAGCTATTCTATTTCCAGCTGGCCCGATGGTACAAATGTTTTTGAGTTGTGCATTGTATTATTAGAAGGTGGTTTAGGAACAACCTATTTATTTAATGAAGTGGTTGAAGGAAGTGAAATAACACTCCGCGGTCCGGTTGGCGTGTTTACATTAGATGATGAAAATCTAAAAGAAGATATTTTTTTAATAGCAACAGGTACCGGCATTGCTCCTTTCCGTAGCATGGTAAATTATATTAAACTGCATCACACGGCACATAAAAATATTCACCTGATTTTTGGTTGTCGTACACAAAAAGATCTGTTGTATTATGATGAATGTAAACAGTTAGAAAAAGATCTTCCAGGGTTTCATTATCACCCTGTTTTATCAAGAGAAGAATGGGATGGATATAAAGGATACGTTCACGCCATTTATGATGAACTATGTAAGCCAAAACAGCCGGCATATTTCTTTTTATGCGGATGGAAAGCGATGGTGGATGAGGCTAAGCAGAGAATACTTGAATTAGGGTATGATAAGAAATCGATTCATTTGGAACTGTACGGATAATTATTTTTCAGATTTGACAACTTTTTAAAAGTTGTCAAATCTTTACTATACGCCACGATAAAAGTTCAATAGCAGCACAATAGTAGCACAAAGATGAAACGTGCGACGCCACTGAAGCTCAATAGTAACAAAATGTCGACTATAAAATATTTTATATAAACTCTCCACAAGACTACAGTAGTTTTTAAAACTGCCGTAATCTATACGTAGTAATATTATTATTACATCTTTCATTCAAAATTCATAAATCGCTGTTCTGCCGTTACCTTTGCGGAATATGCATTACGCTTCAGTAGAAAATATTAGTAAATCGTTCGGAATTAGAACACTTTTTAAAGACATCACTTTCCATATTGAGGAAGGAGATAAAATTGCTTTGGTGGCCCGCAACGGTAGTGGCAAAAGTACTTTGCTTAAAATTATTACAGGTTTGGATACGCCCGATACCGGCACAACATGGGTACATAAAGACATTAAAGTAGTGATGTTGCAGCAGGATAATGATTTTGACGGCAATAAAAGTATTTGGGATAATGTACTTCGGTTAGATAACCCTGTGGTGAAAGTGGTGAAAGAGTATGAACAATTTTTAGAAAAAGGACTGGAAGATGATGTAGATAAATTAGGCGAATTAATGGCTCGTTTAGATGATTTGAATGCGTGGAGTTTTGAAAGTGACCTGAAACAAATTTTAGGAAAACTAAACCTGCATCATTTAAGCGAACCAGTTAAAAATTTAAGCGGGGGACAAAAGAAAAGAGTTGCATTGGCGCAAGCACTGATAGAAGCTGATCTACATGCGGGCCGTTGTTTGTTGATATTGGATGAACCTACCAACCATTTGGATGTTGAAATGATTGAGTGGTTGGAAGATTATTTAGCTGCCGCAAAAGCAACGCTATTATTAGTTACGCATGATCGTTATTTCTTAGATGCGGTGTGTAATGAAATTATTGAAATTGATGAAGAAAAAGTATATGTGTACAAAGGCAACTACGATAATTTCTTAGAACAAAAAAGTATGCGCCTTGAAGTTCAGCAAAGTGAGCTACAGAAAGATAAAAATATTTTCAGGAAAGAATTGGAATGGATGCGTAAGCAACCTAAAGCAAGAACCACAAAAAGTAAAAGCAGACAAGATGCTTTTGTTGAAGTAGAAGATAGAGTAAAACAACAAAAAGATGTTGCTGAAGTTAGCTTACAGGTAAAGATGACAAGACTTGGAGGTAAAATTCTAGAGCTGATTAAAGTACATAAAAGTTATGGCGACCTTAAAATAATGAAAGGCTTTGATTATACTTTTAAACGTGGTGAACGTATTGGTGTAGTTGGTAAAAATGGTGTTGGTAAATCTACTTTTCTAAAGATCGCATTGCAACAAGAGCAGCCGGATAGCGGAAAAATAAATCATGGTGATACTGTAGTGTTTGGAAATTTTAGTCAGGAAGGTTTGGTTTATAAAGAAGATAAGCGTGCGATCGAGTTTGTAAAAGACATGGCTGAATATTTTCCTTTGGCAGATGGCACTAAATTAAGTGCCAGCATGTTTATGGAAAAATTTGGTTTTTCTGCAGAGCAACAATTTACACCGTTGAGTAAATTAAGTGGTGGTGAGAAACGCAGGTTACATTTAATGAGTGTGTTGTTTCTAAATCCTAATTTTTTGGTGCTGGATGAACCGACTAATGATCTTGATCTGCAAACATTACGTACGCTCGAAGAATTTTTATTTGATTATCCGGGATGTATTTTAATTGTGAGCCATGATCGTTATTTTATGGATAGAATGGTAGATCACTTATTTGCATTTGAAGGTAATGGAGTTATCAGAGATTATCCTGGAAATTATACACAATATCGAGAAGCAGTTGCCAACGGAAGTTTAACCGATGAGCGTCAGATCATGAAGCAAGAGGAAATTGTTACTGAAAAAACTGTTACAAATACACCAACTATAAACACTCCACAAAAACTTTCTTTCAAAGAAAAAAGAGAACTGGAATTATTAGATAAAGAAATGCCCGAATTACAAAAAGAAAAGGCATTGCTTGAAGAGGAAATGAGTACTGGTTCTCTAAGTTTTGAAGAATTACAAAAAGCTGCAGACCGCACCAGCGTTATTATCCAATTATTGGATGAAAAAGAAATGCGTTGGTTAGAGTTGAGTGAAAGAGTGTAATCAAATATAGCAATCCGCAACACAAATAGCACGTATATTGGTCAGTCTGCCAGACTGCATTTTGGTCGATATAAGGGTCTTATATGAAGACAAAAAAAGTACCTTTGTGCACTGTTATAAAGGGGATGTTTTTGTTTTATTATTTAATTATTTAGCGGATGAAGAAAATATTTTTACTTGTAAGTTTGTTATTTAGTCTTTCTTGTTTTGCGCAGGTTCCCGCGTATGCTCCATCAAATGGTATTGTGGCCTTTTGGCCTTTTTCCGGTAATGCTAATGATGCTACTGGTAATGGAAATAACGGAACAGTTAATGGTGCAATTTTAACAACGGATAGATTTGGTGGCGGAAGTGGGGCATATTATTTTGATAATACAGTAGCTGCTAATTCATATATACAATTAAATGTAAATACCGCTGCGATCAATAGCAGTGGAGCAATGACGCTTTCTTTCTGGATAAACAGAGTTGGTAATGGGTATCTCGGTTCAAGAGCAATGGAATTTGGTAGTTGCCCTAATTGTGCGGGACAGATATTGGTTACATGGGCCAATCTAAATAGTCTTCAAATACGTCATTATGTAACTGCTACTCAATTTGTGTCGGATACTATTACAACTGCAACAAATAATATTTGGTACAATGTTGTATATACTAACGATGGTACAACAGCGAAATTTTATTTAAACGGAAGTTTGGTAGAAACTGAGCCTTCTCCTGCCGCCGCACAATTATTGGGAAGTGCAGCTTTTGGAAGGATGAACCATACCGCTTATGATGCTTTTAATGGTGATCTGGATGATATAGGTTTATGGAGCCGTGCGTTAACTCCCTGCGAAGTAAATAATTTATATACAGGAAATGCATCTACCTCTTTTGCCTTTAATCCACTGCAAGACACTACATATATGTGTGATAGTATAACATTAGATGCAGGTGCAGGATATAGTGCTTATTTATGGAGCACAGGACAAAGCACGGAAACTATTACGGCAAAAAGCAATGGTGAATATACAGTCACTGCAACTAATAGTATAGGATGTACGGCATCCGATAGTACGCAAATAATTATACTAAAGCCAACAGTTATGGCAAGTCAAACTAACGTATGTGCCGGTAATGCAGTTACACTCATGGCCACGGGTATTGCAGGTTCATCACAAACTTTGATTGATCAGTTTTCTGAAACATTTGTAGCGCCCTGGTCATTTAATGTAAATACAGTTGTGGGCCAGAATTATTTAATGATTGTTTCGGGTACTGCGTCAGACCATTGTGTTGCTGGTGATATTTTTAATAATACAGATCCTGGTTTTTTTTATGACCGATCACCCGTGCAGGATGTTAATAGTGCTACAGCTCCGGATCGTTTGTATGATATATGGAATGGTGTACAAATAAGACCCGATGGAGATACTGTTAGTGCCACGCATACTTATACTTATACATTACCGGCTGCCACGCAAACGATACAACCGTTCTCTTATGCTGATGCGGGTGGCCCTAGTGCTTATGGTGATAATTGCGGATCAATGTCTTTTCAATTTTATCAGATAAATAAAAGCAGCGCAACTTACACATGGTCTGCAAATCCAGCAGTCACAGCAGGGTTAAACCCGGCGGATGTTAATAATCAAAGTCTCACAGTTAATCCAACAGTTACAACTACTTATTATGTAACTGTAAATGACGGTGTAACGAGTTGCGAGGATAGTATATTAATAACGGTAGCAACAATAGATACATTGATCACGTCTTCAGATCCATTGAGTGTTTGTAGCAGTGGAGGTACTGTTCATTTGCATGCGGGTATTGATGCGAGTTATCAATGGTTAAAAAATGGAACACCTATAACAGGAGCTACTAATAAAGATTATACTGCAACACAAACAGGTGCTTATAGTGTAATTGGATTTACAGCCGCAGGATGTAGCGATACAAGTCGAGCGCTAACAATAGGATTATATCCACAACCCGTTGCAGGTTTCAATATTTCAAGTGCTGTTATGCAATGTTTAAGGGGCAATAGTTTTTCATTTACGAATACATCTACCATTAGCGCCGGTACATTGAGTTACAAATGGCTGTTTGGTGATGGCAATATCGCCACATCAACTAATGCAACTTATTCATACACTACAGCAAATTCTTATAATGTACAATTAATAGATTCCAGTAATAATGGTTGTATGGATACAACAGCCATTCAGACAGTAGTAGTAAAACCTCCAACTCCAACGCCAACAGTTACTCCGGGTGGCCCTCTTTCATTTTGTGGAACTGTAAATACAGTATTAACTTCCAGTTCAATATCGGGCAACCAATGGTATAATAACGGCGTGCTTATTCCCGGAGGAATTAATCAAACATATAATGCATTAACAGCAGGGACATATAATGTAATTAGCAATACAAATACTTGTGCCAGTGATTCCAGTAATGATGTTGCGGTAATTCTAAACGCGATTCCTGCTACACCAACTATTACAGCAGGCGGATCGCTTACCATTTGTGGTAGCGGAAACGTTGTGTTAACTTCCAGTGCAGCATCAGGCAATAAATGGTATTTCAACGGATCTCCGATTGTGGGAGGTACGGATCAAAATTACACAGCTTCTGCTGTTGGAAATTATCATGTTATCGTCACCGTTAGTACTTGCTCAAGTAATGCAAGTGACGATACTACTGTTACGATAGTTCCGTTACCGGCTAAACCTACTATTACTTCAACAGGAACTGATACGCTTTGCCCGGGAGGAAGTGTATTATTAACTTCCAGTTCAACATCGGGTAATCAATGGTTTAATAACGCTGTACCTGTTTCGGGAGCAGTTGATAATACGTACACAGCTTCTACAGCAGGATCTTACACCGTCGGCGTAAGTAATGTTTGTGCGGGTAATCTAAGCGATCCAACAATTGTAATGATTCAACCATCTCCCGTAGGAATTCGTTATTCGCCAATAAATGTTGAAGTGGGAACTGCATTTCCCTTGCAGGCGAGAAATATCGGTGATCATTATTTATGGATGCCAGCCACAGGATTGAGTAATGACAATACAGCTGATCCAACAACTGATAATTTTACACAAACGCAGAATTATGTTATTCAAATAATAAAAACCGGCGCCAATTGTATTACATACGATTCACTTCTGATAAATGCTTATGGAGTAAAAGGGTTACTGGTGCCTACGGCATTTTCTCCTAACGGGGATGGTAAAAATGACAAACTGAACATTACTCTAATTAATATAAAACAACTTAACTATTTCAGAATATATAATCAATGGGGGCAATTGTTGTTCCAAACATCTAACAGTAATACGGGCTGGGATGGTAACTATCAGGGCGTTCCGCAGCCAATTGCCAATTATGTTTGGGTTGCCGAAGGTATAGATGGTAATGGGAAAAGCGTTACTGATCATGGATCAGTGATGATAGTAAGATAAAGAGTTAAATTCCAAAAAACAATAAAACGAATTCCAAGATTGGAGAGATGAAAAGAGCCGCTAGATTTAGCGGCTCTTTTACTTTATATCTAACACTAAACAAAAATGAACACTAAGCTTTAACCGTATGACCAACTCTGGCTCTTAATTCTTTAGCTGCATCTACCATTGCTTGTAGCGCAGTTTTGGTTTCGGGCCAACCTCTTGTTTTTAATCCACAATCAGGGTTGATCCATAACTGTTTTGCAGGAATTACTTCCAGCGCTTTATACATCAAACTAATTATTTCCTGTTTAGAAGGTACTCGTGGTGAGTGAATATCATATACGCCGGGCCCAATATCATTTGGATATTTGAATGCCGCGAAGACATCCAATAGTTCCATTTGTGAGCGAGATGTTTCGATAGTGATCACATCTGCATCCATCGCAGCAATGCTTTCAATAATATCATTGAATTCAGAGTAGCACATATGTGTATGGATTTGTGTTTCATCTGCGACACCTGTTGATGAAACTTTAAATGCTTTCACTGCCCAATCTAAATATTCTTTCCAGTTTTCTTTTCTTAATGGCAAACCTTCACGAATAGCTGGCTCATCTATTTGTATTATTTTGATGCCTGCATTTTCTAAGTCAGTTACTTCATCGCGAATAGCAAAAGCAATTTGCATACAGGTTTCGCTACGTGGTTGATCATTGCGTACAAAGCTCCATTGTAAAATTGTAACAGGTCCAGTCAACATTCCTTTTACAGGTGTTGTTGTTAATGATTGCGCATATTTTGTATAATAAACTGTCATTGCTTCTTTACGTTCTACATCACCAACTATTACGGGAGGCTTAACACAGCGACTGCCATAGCTTTGTACCCAGCCGTTTTTTGTAAAAGCAAATCCTTCCAATTGCTCACCAAAATATTCTACCATGTCATTTCTTTCAAATTCGCCATGTACCAATACATCAATACCCATTTCATCTTGCCAGGTAATTGATTCGGCTGTTTCCTTTTTTATTAGTGCATCATATTCTTCATTGGTTAATTCTCCTTTTTTCCATTTAGCTCTCCACGATCTTACTTCTGTTGTTTGAGGGAACGAACCGATGGTTGTTGTTGGGAATAAAGGTAGGCCCAATGCTTTTTGTTGTTTTTCTTTTCTTACAGTAAAAATGCTTTTACGTAGCGCATTTGCTGTCGTCACACCTTTCGATCTGTCTTTTATTTGTTGTTTATGGATGATAGGAGAAACAGCTCTGCTATGCGCCGCTTCTTTATTTTTCCATAATTTTTCCAATACTTCTTCTGAAGGATTTTCTTTTGATAACTCTGCTAATGTTACAACTTCATCAATTTTTTGTTTAGCAAATGCCATCCAGTTCTTGATCTCTGAAGAAAGATTTTTTTCATTCGTTTCTAAATCAAGATCATAAGGTACATGCAATAATGAGCAAGATGGCGCGATCAATATTCTATCTGTGCTACCTAAAGCTTTCACCGCTTTGTCAATAAACTGTAATGATTGTGTGAAATCATTTTTCCAGATATTTCTACCATCTACTATACCTAGTGATAAATTTGTTTTTCCTTTTACAAAACTTTCAGTCAGTATATCATCTAACTGTAACGGGCAACGTACTAAATCAAGATGGATCGTTTGCACCGGCAAGCTTAAAGCTGTTTGTAGATTTTGTCCGTAACATTCAAAATAACTCGCTAAAATGATATGCAAATTTGGAAATGCTTTTTGAATAACAGCATACGTTTTCACAAATACTTGTTGTTCTTCTGCAGTAAGATTTAATGATAAACAAGGTTCATCAAATTGAATGTAATGTGCATTGCTGTCATCCAGTTTTTTAAGTACTTCTAAATAAACCGGCAATAAGTTTTTGATCAATTCTAATCTGTGAAAGCCCTTTTCTTTTTCTTTACCTAATAATAAAAATGATACAGGACCCAATAATACAGGCTTTGTATTATATCCTTCGCGTTTTGCTTCGTTAAATTGGTTGATGATCTTATTAGAAAAGAAACTGAATTTTTGATCGGCAGAAAATTCCGGAACGATATAATGATAGTTAGTATCGAACCATTTTGTCATTTCCATTGCGGTAACATCGTAACCATCTTTTTGATAGCCACGTGCCATTGCAAATAATAAATCGATCTCAGGCAATTGTTTATCCTCTGCTAATGAATGATATCTTTCAGGAATAGCACCAACCATTAATGAGGCATCTAAAACATGATCATAAAAAGAAAAATCGTTGCATGGGATCAGATCAATGCCTGTATCTTTTTGGAGTTTCCAGTTCTTTAAACGAATATTTTGAGCTACTAACTGTAGCTCATTCGCAGAAATTTTTCCTGCCCAATATTGTTCATTCGCCTTTTTAAGTTCTCGCTGGCTGCCGATTCTTGGGTAGCCTAAATTGTGGGTTATCATGATATTTATCGTTTTATTTTCTATACAATATTAGATTGTAAGATTATTATACTGCTATATGAGTAAATATTTGGTATTTTATTCTTTTTAGAAGTAATTTTGCAGAATAATAGACTACTAAAGAGAAGATAAACATTCACTTTTAGAAAAAAAATCTTTCATGCTTGATACAATCGATATCGATATCCTGAGAATATTACAGGAAAACGCGAACGCAACTACCAAAGAGATATCGCTAAAGCTTCATCTTACCACCACGCCAATACACGAACGTATAAAGCGTTTGGAGAAAGATGGCTATATAAAAAAGTATGTAGCTGTTCTTGATAAAGAGAAGTTAAATAAAGGGCTCACGGTTTTTTGCAACATATCACTAAAGCAACACACAAGTAAGATTGGTAACGAGTTTGTTGCCGAAATAGGATTATTGGAAGAGGTGGTGGAGTGTTATAATATATCGGGCGATTATGATTTTTTATTAAAAGTATTGGTGGCAGATATGCCCGGCTATCAACAATTTGTGATGAACAGGTTAGGCTCTTTAAAAAGTATAGGAAGTGTTAAAAGTATCTTTGTGATGGGCGAAATTAAGAACACTTTAGCGCTGCCGATATAGAGTTATTAGACTACGTGAATAACATTTAAGTAAATTTTATAATTTGGCACAGTACCTTTATACTTGCGACGGTATTGATTTGTAGTCGAATTTTAATTTAATACATTTTTTATGCAAAGAGTGGTAACGCTTGTAGAAAAACTACAGCAACAATTAAAAGAACATGCTTCTGTAGATCAGTTATTATTAACTGCGCATATGCTACAGCATGAATTGATTCATTCACAAAGTGCTGCAATAGAAAATGAATCTGCAACGGTAAAAATTTCTATGCCTTTTTCTTTGGCGGTACCGACTAATTTATATGCAACAACAGATACAGAACCGGAACCTGCAAAAGTTGAAGTTAAAAAAATAGTGCAGCAGGAAAAGATCATTGAAGTATTGCAAATAGACGAAGCTGAAGTGGAAGCTGAATTGGAAGAGATAAAAAGAAACGCAGATATAAGGCAAAAAATAACCGGGCATAATAAACAGCCGTTAATGTTTGATATGGATCATCATGATGATGAGATTCCTACACTGGTGCTTCACAATGTGGCGGCTGTAAAAACTGTAACTGTAGTGAGAGAAATTAATGAAACAGTAGTTGTTGATAATACTTCTTTAAATGATAAACTAAAAGAATCTAAAACGGAAATAGCCGATACGCTTATTGATACGCCTGTTAAGGATATTAAAAAAGCGATCGGTGTAAATGATCGTTTTGTATTTATCAGCGAATTATTCCGTGGAGATGAAGTGATGTACGAACGCAGCATCAAAACCATCAACAGTTTTGACATCTGGCCGGAAGCAGAGTACTGGATCCGTCGCGAATTAAAATTAAAATTAAGCTGGCAGGAGAATAACCAGGTTGTAAAACAATTCGATCAGGTTGTTAAAAGACGTTTCGCCTGAATGAATTGAATGATCTTTTCTGTGGCTCCCTTTTTAGCATACACATAACTCTTTGCTTCTTTACTTGCTGCAGCTAATTCATCTGCATTGGTCAATAGAAAAGTTAATTCTTCTTCCAGCTCAAGTGCATTATTAATAGGGATAGCAGCCATGCATTCTATCAGGTCAACAGCCTCGGCAAATTTATCATAATCAGGTCCGAATATCACCGGCTTTCCGTAGACTGCGGCTTCTAAAATATTATGTAACCCTTCCCCAAAAGCTCCACCAACATAGGTTATATCGGCATATTTATATAAGCGTGATAACATCCCGATATTGTCAATGATCAAACAGTTAGAAGCAATTCCTTTTTCTTGGGATTGTTGTAAGTCAGAATAAAATATTGAGTTGGGAAATTCTTTCTGTACGTCTCTTAAATTATCTGCTCCAATTTCGTGTGGCGCGATAATGAATTTTATTTGTGGATTGGCTTTTACGTAGTGAACTAACTCTGCTTCATCATCTTCCCAGGTACTGCCTGCTACAATTACTTTGCTGTTGCCACAAAATTTTTCAATGCCTGCTATGGGTTCAAATTTTTCTGCGATAGCGATCACCCTATCGAACCTGGTATCGCCGCTAATTGTAACATTTTGATTGATATCAACACTTGACAATAATTTTACGGATGCTTCATTCTGTACAAAAAAATGAGTGAATGCGCCCAATACTCTTTTCCACATGCCGCCGTAGAATTTGAAGAATGGCTGCTCTTCTCTGAAAATTCCTGATATCAATAATGTTGGAATACCTCTTTTCTTTAACTCGTTTAAATAATAAAACCAATATTCATATTTAACCCATAAAACTAATGTAGGGTTGATAGCATTGATGAATTTTCTGGCGTTAGCAGCAGAATCCATCGGAAGATAAAAAATATGATCAGCTCCTTTATAATTTTTCTGCACCTCATATCCGCTTGGCGAAAAAAACGTTAGTATTATTTTGGCATTGGGGTATAGATCTCTCACAGATTCCAATACGGGCCTGCCTTGTTCAAATTCCCCGAGGCTGGCGCAATGCATCCAGATGATAGGAGTACCTGGCTGTATGTTTCCTATAGTAGGGAATATTTTTCTTCCGGTTAGCCACAATTTAGCTTTCGGATTCCAAATGGATAATAGTCTAACCCCAATGAGATATAGACCAAGGAAAATATTATAAAAAAATATGGACAATGGTGTTGATTTTAGGACAAATCTAAAGAACTAATATGAAGTTGTAAGCAAAACAGAATTACTTATAACTTAGAACGCAAAACTTACAACTTATTACGGAGGAATGTTATCTTTGCCACTCTTAAAAAAAGTAGTTATGAGGCCTTTACAAATGGTTGATACTAAGACGCAGTACCTTAAAATTAAGCCTGAGGTAGATGCTGCGGTTTTAGCAGTGATGGAGAGTTCTATGTTTATTGGAGGCAAAGTGGTAAATGATTTTGCGGTTAATCTTGGGCATTACCACGGCATAAAGCATGTTGTTCCATGTGCTAACGGAACAGACGCACTACAAATTGCTATGATGGCACTGGATCTTCAGCCCGAAGATGAGGTAATTACACCATCATTTACCTATATCGCCACTGTTGAGGCAGCAGCATTGTTGAAACTTAAACCGGTTTTTGTAGAAGTAGATAAAAAGACTTTTTGTATGGATGCCGATGCCATTGAAAAAGCTATCACTCCAAAAACGAAGGCAATTATACCGGTACATTTATATGGACATGCGGCGGATATGGAAAAGATCATGGCAATTGCAAAAAAGCATAATCTTTTCGTAATTGAAGATAATGCCCAGGCTATCGGTTGTGAATATACGTTTAGTGACGGCGCCGTTAAAAAAACCGGTGGTATTGGACATATAGGCTGTACTTCATTTTATCCATCTAAAAATTTAGGTGCTTTTGGAGATGGAGGTGCCATGTTCACGAATGATGATGTGTTGGCGGATAAATTAAGAATGGTAGCGGCACACGGACAAAGCAAAAGATATTATCATGATGTAGTAGGATGTAATTCCAGGTTAGATGCAATACAAGCTGCAATTTTGGATATCAAGCTAAAACATTTGGATGAATACATTGCCGCAAGAAGAAAAGCCGCTGATTTTTATGACAAAGCTTTCAGTAATAATCCTAAAATAACAGTGCCTTTCAGAGCAAAAAATAATACGCATGTTTTTCATCAGTACACTTTATTATTGGAAGGCGTTGATAGAGATAAACTAAATCAGTTTCTTGCCGACAATGGCGTTCCCTCAATGATCTATTATCCCGTTCCTTCTCACAAACAAAAAATGTTTGATGCGTATGGTGGTAGCAGTTATAATTTGCCCGTTACAGATTGGTTAACAGAAAGAGTAATTTCTTTACCAATTCACACAGAGTTGGATGAAGAACAACAAAGCTTTATTGTATCAAAAGTTTTAGAATTTATAAATAAATAATTAAATGAAAATTGCCGTTGTAGGAACAGGTTATGTAGGTTTAGTAACCGGAACATGTTTCGCAGAAACAGGAAATGAAGTTATCTGTATCGATATTGACAAAAGTAAAGTCGATAAATTATCATCAGGACAAATTACTATTTACGAGCCCGGACTTGAAAAGATCTTTCTAAGAAATCAAAAAGAAGGCCGTTTACATTTTACAACAAATCTTGCTGAGGGAATAAAAGATGCACAGATCATTTTTCTGGCATTGCCAACACCTCCGGGTGAAGATGGAAGCGCAGATCTAAAATATATTTTAGGTGTTGCCAATGACCTTGGAAAGATCATTACTGATTATAAAGTTATCATTGATAAGAGTACAGTGCCTGTAGGTACTGCAGATAAAGTAACAGCAGCCATTGCAAAAAATGCAAAAGTTGAATTTGATGTAGTAAGTAATCCTGAATTTTTGCGCGAAGGTGTGGCTGTTGATGATTTTATGAAACCCGATAGAGTTGTTATCGGAACAACTTCCGAAAGAGCAATTAAAATATTGAATGATCTATATGCGCCATTTGTACGTCAGGGTAATCCGATAATTTTTATGGATGAAAAATCTGCGGAGCTCACAAAGTATGCGGCTAATTCGTTTCTTGCTACCAAAATAACTTTCATGAATGAGATCGCGCAGCTTTGCGAAAAGTTGGGAGCTGATGTTGATATGGTGCGCAAAGGAATTGGTAGTGATGAACGTATTGGCAGAAGATTTTTATTTCCAGGTATTGGTTATGGCGGAAGTTGTTTCCCTAAAGATGTGCAGGCTTTGGCCAAATCTTCTACCGAAGTTAATTATGAGTTCAAGATATTAGAAGCAGTGATGGAAGTGAATGAAAAACAAAAACTGCATTTGCTCCCTAAAATAAAAACATACTTTAAAAATAATTTAAAAGGTAAAAAAATTGCTTTGTGGGGATTGGCATTTAAACCAAATACTGATGATATCCGCGAGGCTCCAGCCTTATACATTATCGATGCGTTGTTGGCAGAAGGTGCGACTGTAACGGCATTTGATCCTGAAGCTATGCCGAATGTAAAAGGTGTAGTGGGTGATAAAATTACTTATGTTGACAATCAGTATGATGCTTTGAAAGATGCAGATGCATTGGTAATTGCAACGGAATGGAGTGAATTCAGAACGCCAGATTTTACCAAGATCGTTTCATTATTAAAAAACAAAGTAATTTTTGATGGAAGAAATTTGTTTGATCTTTCTCAAATAGAAACATTAGGGTTCCATTACGAAAGTATCGGAAGAAAAAAGATCACTACAACTTAATTGACTAACTACTAATAATAAATATAACGTGAGTAATAATTTAAAAGGTAAACGAGTTTTAATAACAGGCGCTGCAGGTTTTTTAGGATCTCATTTGTGCGATAGGTTTATCAAAGAAGGGTGTAATGTGATTGCAATGGATAATTTGATCACCGGCGATCTTAAAAATATCGAGCATCTTTTTAAATTGAAAGAATTTGAATTCTATAATCATGATGTTTCTAAATTTATTCATGTTAGTGGAGACGTTGATTATATTTTACATTTCGCATCACCGGCAAGTCCGATCGATTACTTAAAAATTCCTATTCAGACTTTAAAAGTTGGATCATTAGGAACACATAATTGTTTAGGATTAGCATTGGCAAAAAAAGCACGTATATTAGTTGCAAGTACAAGCGAAGTTTATGGTGATCCGCTGGTACATCCGCAAACGGAAGAATATTGGGGCAACGTAAATCCTGTTGGTCCGCGTGGTGTATATGATGAAGCTAAAAGGTTTCAGGAAGCGATAACGATGGCCTATCATACTTTTCATGATGTTGAAACAAGGATCATCAGAATATTTAATACCTACGGCCCAAGAATGAGACTGAATGACGGACGTGCATTACCTGCATTTATCGGACAAGCATTACGTGGCGAAGATCTGACTGTTTTTGGTGATGGAAGCCAGACAAGAAGTTTTTGTTATGTAGATGATTTGGTAGAAGGGATTTATCGTTTATTATTAAGTGATTACGAACAACCGGTTAACATTGGTAACCCGGATGAAATCTCATTAAAAGATTTTGCGGAAGAAATCATAAAACTCACTGGAACTAAACAAAAGATCGTTTATAAGCCATTGCCAAAAGATGATCCGAAACAAAGAAAACCGGATATCACTAAAGCAAAAGAAATTTTAGGTTGGCAGCCGAAAGTTGCAAGGGCAGAAGGTTTAAAAATAACATACGATTATTTCAAATCTTTATCTAATGAAGAATTGAATAAGTTGCCGAAAGAATTTGAAAGCAGGAAATAAGTTTTTTGTCATGCTGAGGTACGAAGCATCTTATCTAAAATACCGTTAACTGTTATTATTAAAGATTAGATTCTTCGCTTCGCTCAGAATGACAAAGCATAAGAAAATAAAACGACTTCATGTATCAGGAATTGCTCGATAAAAAAAACAAGTTAGCCGTGATCGGTTTGGGTTACGTGGGCTTGCCTATTGCATTAGCTTTTGCAAAAAAAGTTAAAGTAATAGGATTTGATATTAGCGCAAAGCGAGTGGATATGATGAAGCAAGGGATTGACCCGAGCCAGGAACTGGAGAAAGACGCATTTGATGGTTGTGATATTGAATTTACAAATGATATTGAAGTTTTAAAGCAAGCGGATTTTTTCATCGTAGCAGTACCAACTCCGGTAGATGAACAGAACGTACCAAATCTAACACCTGTTCAAAAAGCAAGCGAAACTGTTGGTAAGGTGATAAAGAAAGGAGATTATGTTGTGTTTGAAAGTACCGTCTATCCTGGTTGCACGGAAGAAGATTGTCTGCCGATCATTGAAAAATTATCCGGATTAAAAAATGTAATTGATTATAAATCCGGCTATTCACCTGAAAGAATTAATCCGGGAGATAAAGAACATACGCTTGCAAGAATTGTGAAAGTGGTGAGTGGGTGTGATGCAGCATCATTAGAAGAAATTGCTAAAGTTTATGAATTAGTTGTTACAGCTGGTGTGCATAAAGCTTCTTCGATCAAAGTTGCCGAAGCTGCAAAAATTATCGAGAATACACAACGTGATCTGAATATTGCATTGATGAATGAATTATCTATCATCTTTGATAAAATGAATATCAACACGTATGAAGTATTGGAAGCTGCCGGCACTAAATGGAATTTTTTAAAGTTTCAACCGGGCCTGGTTGGCGGCCATTGCATTGGTGTTGATCCTTATTATCTTACGTACAAATCAAAAAAGCTGGGCTATAATAGTCAGGTTATTTTAGCGGGCCGTGCTATCAATGATGGTATGGCAGGTTATATTGCTAAAAAAATATTGCAGCATATTATTCAGAAGAACGGCAACGTAAAAGATGCAAAGATTTTAGTAATGGGGGCCACGTTTAAAGAGAATGTGAGTGATATTCGCAATTCGAAAGTAGCGGATGTTGTTAGAGAATTAAAATCTTTTTCATTACAGGTTCATGTTACAGATCCTTATGCAGATAGCGACGAGTTGAAACATGAATATGGATTTGAATTAACGCAGGAATTAAGTAAAGATTACGAAGCGGTGATAATAACTGTTCCACATAACGCTTACAAACAAATGGACGATGCTTATTTTGCAAGTATCTCTAAACCTATTGCTATGATTGCAGATATTAAAGGAATCTTCCGTGGAAAAATCAATAGCAGAACTTATTGGAGTTTATAGATAAATTTTTATTTGGGATACTGAAAAAATATTCAATATACATTTTCAATATTCAATTCTCAAACAGGTTTAGAATATTTATACTACAATGACTGAGCGTTTTCATACAAAAGATCTTCAACAATTTTCTTTCCTTATAACAGGAGGCGGGGGTTTTATCGGCAGTCACATCGCAGAATATCTTTTACAAAATGGAGCAAAAAAAGTAAGAGTGTTGGATAATCTATCTAACGGTTTTCAAAGCAATATTGATATTCTACAACAATATAAAGGGTTCGAGTTCATTGAAGGAGATATAAGAAATGCGGATACTTGTCAGAAAGCTTGTGTTGGTATTGATTATATAAGTCACCAAGCTGCATTAGGTAGTGTACCACGCAGCATAGAAGAGCCTGTCTATTTTAATGAAGTAAATGTTGGCGGTTTCGTAAATATGCTGAAAGCTGCTGTTGATAATAATGTTAAGCAGTTTGTTTACGCCTCATCATCATCTGTTTATGGAGATGAGTTAACATTACCAAAAGTAGAAAGTAAAGTAGGTAATTGTTTATCGCCTTATGCGGCTACAAAAAAAACGAATGAATTATATGCGCAAATTTTTTCGAACGTGTATGGAATTAAATTAATGGGTTTTCGTTATTTCAATATTTTTGGTCCGAGACAAGATCCTGATGGAGCCTATGCTGCTGTAATTCCATTATTTATAAAAGGTATAATAAAAAAGATTCCTGTTTATATAAATGGAGACGGTGAGCAGACAAGAGATTTTACTTTTATAGACAATGCAGTGCAGATAAATATAAAAGGAATGTTGACAGATAATGCTGAAGCACTGAATAAAGTGTACAATGTAGCAGTAGGCGAAAGTTTCTCCGTAAATTATTTATATAACGCCTGCAAGAAAGATCTTTCAAGTGATTTTGCTGCAACGTACAGAGAAGCAAGAACAGGTGATATCAGAAATTCCTTAGCCGATATTTCCTTGGCGAAAAAATTATTGGATTATCGGCCAACAAAGCATTTCGAAGACGGCTTGTCAGACACAATTGAATTTTTTAGAAAAAAATATACAATATAATTTATAACAGCTTATTATGCCTTTTACAGAAACAGGAATTCCCGGTTTGAAAATATATGAACCGGCAGTACATATAGATGATCGCGGTTATTTTTTCGAAAGCTATAATGCGAAAACTTTTTCTGCTGATGGTATTGAAATAAAATTTGTGCAGGATAATCAGGCTAAATCTAGCTATGGCGTTATTCGTGGATTGCATTATCAACTAGATCCTCATGCACAAACAAAATTGATCAGAGTACTTAGTGGAACTATCTTAGATGTGGCGGTTGATATCAGAAAAGGTTCACCAACGTTTGGAAAAGCTTTTGCAATAGAATTATCTGCAGAAAATAAAAAACAATTATTAGTGCCACAAGGTTTTGCTCATGGCTATTCTGTGTTAACAGAAACAGCCGAAGTAATGTATAAGTGCGATTCATTCTATAATAAACAAAGTGAAGGAGGATTAGTTTACAATGATCCTTCTTTAAAAATTGATTGGAAGGTGCCGGCAGACAAAGCGATCGTCGCAGAAAGAGATGCAAATCATCCGAATCTGGCAAACTGT
>DATHNB010000178.1:0-9051 GCA_035486495.1 Ferruginibacter sp.
CCATAGGAGTAGCCCAATACATTAAAAATTAGGGAAACTCCTATGGAGTTTTAATAAATAATAATACTCATACGTCTACAAAGAGGAAACTCCTACGGAGTTTGACCCCAACCCGCCTTTTAGTATAAAGTGCTGTAAACGCTGTAACTTTACCGCAACAAATTGTGATATGGCCGAAAAAGCAGAAACGAAAAGACAAAAACAAGTAGCGGGATTAATAAATGAAGAATTGAATGATATCTTCCGTCGCATGAATTTAACTATGATCGAAGGAGGAATGATCTCACTGGCATCCGTAAAAATAACCCCGGATCTTTTTGAAGCAAGAGTTTACTTAAGCATGTTCCAGGTAAAAGATCCACAGGCTGTGCTACATATGTACGAGGAAAAAAATAAAGAGATCAGAAAAGAACTCGGCACAAGAGTTCGTCATCAACTACGCAGCATACCGGAATTGAAATTTTTCATTGATGATACATTGGATTATGTATTTAAAATGGAAGAGCTTTTCGAAAAAATAAAAAAAGAGGACGAGAAGAAGAAAGATTAATTAATCAAAACAGTCACTTGAATTTTTTATTCGCCTGGAGATATTTTAAAGCAAAAAAAAGCGCTCATGCTATTAACATCATTGCATGGGTAACCGTTAGCGTTATTGCTTTTGCGACTGCTTGTCAAATTTTGGTACTAAGCGTATTTAATGGCTTTGAAGGGTTGGTAAAATCATTATACGCATCTTTCTATACAGATATTAAAGTCATTCCTGCCAAAGGAAAAACATTTACACTCACTGCTGATCAAATCAGATCCATCAAACAACAACCCGGTGTATTTGCTATTTCATTAATTGCAGAAGATAAAGCACTCATCAAAAATGATGATCTGCAGACCGTTGTTTACTTAAAAGGTGTTGATAATAATTACACCAATGTAAGCGGCGTGGCTTCGAAAGTTATTGATGGAAAATACAATATAGGCACACTTGATGATCCCGGCCTTATCATCGGGGCAGGTATTCAAAATGCAGCAGGCATCAGTGTTGAAGGCGCTTTAAAATCTCCACCCGTCACAATCATTTTACCTAAAAGAGGAATGGCCTCTATCAGCGACCCCTTATCATCTTTAAGTGAAGGGAGCATTATGACTAATGGCGTATTTTCCATACAACAAGAGTTTGATGATAAATACGCCATTACCAATATAGATTTTGTAAAGCAACAAATGGACTTTGCTCCAGATGAATACAGTGCAGTTGAGATCAAATTAAATAATATCGAATCTATCACCACAACACAAAAAGCATTATCAAATTTACTCGGATCAAAATATTTAGTGCAAACTAAATATGAACAAAATATGAGTTTGTATGGTACCATGCGATTAGAGAAGTGGGCCATCTATGCTATACTCACTTTAATATTGATCATAGCAGCTTTCAATATGGTAAGTGCTTTAACAATGTTGGTCTTAGAAAAACAAAAAGATATTAGTGTGTTGCAAAGTATGGGCGCCAACAAAACATTGATTCAAAAAATATTTTTAACTGAAGGTTTGTTACTTGGTACAATTGGTGCAGTCGCCGGTATTATATTAGCACTTATTATTTGTCTGCTTCAATTAAAATACAAACTAATAAAGTTAGAAGGGGGTTCATTTTTAATAGATTATTTTCCCGTTACCTTAAAACTTGCTGATTTTATATTGGTATCAGTAACAGTATCCATTATAGCTTTTATAGCTTCATGGTTTCCCGCAAGAAAAGCTGCGCGACAATCTTTTGAATTACGCGGTTCTTAAATAGTAATATAATCACTACATCCAGCAAAAGCTATTTCCAAAATAAAAAACTTATATTGAATAAAATATCAAAACATATTGATATAAAATATAATTCATTGTTTAAACATCTTATTAAATAATTAGCAACATGCAACAATACGATATCATTATAATAGGTACTGGCGCAGGTGGTGGCACTTTATTACATAAACTAAAAGATTCTGGAAAAAAGATTTTAATATTAGAACGCGGCGATTATCTGCCAAAAGAAAAACAAAACTGGGATAGTGTTGAAGTATTTCAAAAAGAAAGATACCACACTAAAGAAGTTTGGAAAACTGATGGAGATAAAGATCTTCATCCCGGAATTGGTTATTGGGTTGGTGGAAATACGAAAGTATATGGTGCTGCATTATTTCGTTTGAGAGAAAAAGATTTTGAAGAAGTACAACATTCAGGTGGTGTATCATTAGCATGGCCAATAAAGTATAAGGACCTTGAGCCATATTATACCGCAGCAGAAAAATTATATACCGTACACGGTAAAATGGGCGATGATCCGACAGAACCCTTTCGTAGCAGTGAGTATAGCTATCCTCCTGTTAGTCATGAACCTCGCATTCAGGAACTACATGATGACTTAGTTAAGTTTGGTCATCATCCGTTTTATTTACCAATTGCAATAAAGCTGGATGAGGCAGATATGCCTAACAGTAAATGTATACGCTGCAGTACTTGTGATGGTTTCCCTTGCATGGTACATGCTAAAAGCGATGCCGACATTAATTGCACGCGTCCATCTTTAAACGAAAATGTTACTCTATTAAGAAATTTTAAAGTAAACAAACTAGTAACTAACGCTGACGGCACCACGATAGATCATGTAGAAGGTGAATACAATAACGAAATTGTGCAATACAAAGCAGATATAGTTGTCGTATCCTGCGGAGCAGTTAACTCAGCAGTTTTATTATTAAACAGTGCAAATGATAAACATCCGAATGGGTTGGCAAATGGAAGTGATCAGGTCGGTAGGAATTTTATGAAGCATTTGAATGAAGCGATGTTGGCGATCAGCAGCAAAACTAATCCAACAAAATTTCAAAAGACCATGGCAATAAATGATTATTACTGGGGCGACAAAGATTATCAGTTCCCAATGGGCCATGTACAAATGTTAGGCAAATCTGATAGTGCTCAGCTAGAACCGGATGCACCTTTCTTTACACCTAATGTAGTATTGGAAGAAATAGCAAGTCACTCTGTAGATTGGTGGATGACGGGCGAGGACCTTGCAGATCCTGATAACAGAGTGCGCGTGATCAACGGACAAATTCATTTAGATTATAAAGAAAATAACACGGAAGGTTTTCAAAGATTGATCAAAACATGGAAAGAGGTTCTGGTTAAGGTAGATGCAGCTGAAAGCTTTTTACATTATGGTGTTAATATTCGAAAAAGAATTCCTTTGTCCGGTATTGCACATCAGGTTGGTACAACAAGAATGGGAACTGATCCAAAGACTTCAGTTGTAGATACAAATTGCAAAGCACATCAAGTAGATAATTTATACATCGTTGACGGAAGTTTCTTCCCATCAATCGGCGCCGTAAATCCATCACTAACGATAATGGCTAACGCTTTACGTGTAGGTGATCATTTATTGGAAAGAATGAAATAGTTTTATAATAACACTCTAACAAAATCAAAAATAGAAATGAATCCTAATCCAAAATTAAAGGGTCAGTCTGCATTAGTAACCGGCGCCAATAGTGGCATCGGAAAAGCAGTTGCCATCGCGTTAGCAAACGAAGGGGCCAACACCGTCGTCAATTACGTTACACATCCTGAAGATGCACAAGCCGTAGTAGATATCATAAAAGCGAATGGTGGCAATGCTATCGCTTTACAGGCAGATGTGAGTAATGAAGAACAGGTAAAAGCCATGTTTCAGGAAATGTACAAAGCGTTTGGCACTATTGATATTTTAGTCAACAACGCCGGTCTTCAAAAAGATTCACCATTTGAAAAAATGACTTTAGCCGAATGGCAATTAGTGCTCAATGTAAATCTTACCGGACAATTTTTATGCGCACGCGAAGCTGTAATAGAATTCTTACGCAGAGGTCCTGTACCTGAAAGAAGCAGAGCAACAGGAAAAATAATTTGCATGAGCAGCGTACATGAAGTAATTCCATGGGGCGGTCATGTAAACTATGCTACCAGCAAAGGGGGAATTATGATGTTGATGAAAAGTATGGCGCAGGAATTAGCGCCGCAAAAAATAAGAGTAAATGCTATTGGCCCCGGCGCTATTCAAACGCCAATTAACACATCAGCATGGGACACACCGGAAGCACTAAAAAGTTTGCTGACTTTAATACCTTACAATCGGATTGGAGAACCCGAAGATATTGGTAACTTAGCGGCCTGGTTGGCTAGTGATGAATCAGATTATATTACCGGTACTACTGTTTTTTGTGATGGTGGTATGACTTTATATCCGGGATTTTCAACTAATGGTTAAATTATGAGTGACAAAAATTCAACGGCAGAGCAAAGGCGAATTAACGAGAATAATGAAAAGCAAGTTCCTTTAGAAAAATGGGGGCCATATTTAAGTGAGAGACAATGGGGAACAGTGAGAGAAGATTACAGTGCCAGTGGAGATGCTTGGAACTATCTTTCGCACGACCAAGCACGCAGCCGTGTATATAGATGGGGAGAAGATGGACTGGCGGGCATTTCAGACTATTTACAAAATCTTTGCTTTTCTGTTGCGCTATGGAACGGAAAAGATACCATATTAAAAGAACGTTTATTCGGCTTATCTAACGGCCAGGGTAATCATGGTGAGGATGTAAAAGAGTTGTACTATTATTTGGATAATGTGCCTACACATTATTACATGAAGTATCTATACAAATATCCGCAACAGGCATTTCCTTATCAGGATATCATCAATAAAAACAGGAGTCTTTCTAAAAATGTACCCGAATATGAATTACTAGATACAGGCGTTTTTAAAGACAATAAATATTTTGATGTATATGTAGAATATGCTAAGAACAATAGTGAAGATATTTTTATCAAAATAAATATTGTAAATCGTGGTGCAGATGCTGCGCCTATAACGGTACTGCCTACACTATGGTTTAGAAACAGGTGGCAATTTGATGCTACACTCACTAAACCATCTATTGAATGGGTTAATAATAACGAATTAAAAACTACACATGAATCTATCGGTGAACATCATCTTTATTTTAGAGGTGCGGGACAGATATTAATTACGGAAAACGAGACAAATACCGAACGCGTTTTAGGTAGAACAAATGTTACACCATATGTAAAGGATGCTTTTCATGATTCTATTATATCAGGAAAAAATACCGATGCTCTCATCAAAAAGAAAGAAGGAACTAAAGTTGCACCTGTATATAGACTAACAATCGATGGAGGCGCTTCAAAACAAATCTATCTTCGATTAACTAACACTGCCACTGATATTCCTTTTGCCGAAGGATTTGAAGGAATATTTGATCAAAGAAAAAGAGAGGCCGATGAATTTTATCAATCAATATTACCTCCAAATACTAGCGAAGATTTAGCAAATATTCAAAGGCAAGCTTTTGCCGGTTTGTTATGGAGCAAACAATATTATCATTACGATGTTGAAAAATGGATGAGCACCAGCGATGGCGTAACACCATTATCTCCGGAAAGATTAGAAGGCCGTAATCACGAATGGAAATATTTGAAAAATCAGGATGTTATATTAATGCCTGATAAATGGGAATACCCTTGGTACGCCGCATGGGATACGGCTTTTCATTGTATCGCTATCGCAGCTATTGATCCGACATTCGCAAAAGGTCAGCTAATATTATTGATGCGTGAATGGTACATGAATCCTTACGGACAAATACCCGCTTACGAATGGAACTTTAGTGATGTAAATCCTCCCGTACATGCATTTGCTGCTTTGGGAGTTTACCGCGCAGAAAAAGATGCGACCGGCACCGGAGACATTCGATTCTTAAAACGCATATTCCAAAAACTGATCATCAATTTTACATGGTGGGTAAACAGAAAAGATGCGAGTGGTAACAATATTTTTGAAGGAGGATTTTTAGGATTGGATAATATTGGTGTTTTTAATCGAAGCATCCAATTACCTGATCAAATAGCCTTGGAACAAGCAGATGGAACAAGCTGGATGGGTATGTATGCTTTGAACATGCTTGATATCGCTTTGGAAATCGCCTTAACAGATGATGCTTTTGAAGATACCGCAACTAAATTCTACGAGCACTTTGTATTAATTGCAGATGCGTTAAACGAATTGAATTTATGGAACACTGATGATAATTTCTTTTATGATGTATTATGTTTAAAAGGCAAACTTCCTGTTGCGCTGAAAGTACGTTCAATTGTAGGCGTTGCTCCTGTATTTGCAGTATCAATCATTAGTAAGTACAGTATGGATAAACTGAGTGATTTTGCTAAACGTACTGCATGGTTTGATAAGTACCGTATTTACAACAACGAGTATTTACCCAATGAAAGCAGGGCCGATAGTGATGATGCCTTATTATCATTGGTTCCTAAAGAACGTTTGGTACAGATATTAGATAAGTTATTAGATGAAACAGAATTTTTATCAAAAGGTGGAATAAGGGCCTTATCAAAATACCACGATAAAAATCCTTACACGATCAATATTCAAGGAGTTAATTATTCTATTGAATACGATCCGGGAGATTCTACATCTGACTTTTTTGGAGGTAATAGTAACTGGCGCGGACCAGTTTGGTTGCCGATCAATTACCTTATCATTAAAGCAATCAAAAAATACGGTGAATATTATAAAGATACTTTACAGGTTGAATGCCCAAAAAAATCCGGAATGATGATGAACCTGGAAGAAGTTGCTGCCGAATTAACCAAACGTATATTATCTATTTTCCAAAAAGATGAAACAGGTAACCGTCCATTGTATGATAATTTCAACGCTAATTACAATGCGTTTTACAGTTTACCGGAAAATAAAGATCTTATACTCTTCCATGAATATTTTCATGGAGATAATAGTAGCGGCTTAGGCGCTAGTCACCAAACAGGTTGGACGGCACTTGTGGCGAATTTGATTGGAACGATGTGAGTGATTATATTGAATTTTGTCATTCAGAGCGAAGCGAAGAATCTAATTCTCGAAATGTGAGTCTTTCTATTCAAAAATAAAATGCTTCGTTCCTCAGCATAACAAGACATTCAATATCATTTTTAAATAAATAAAAAGCCGCAACATAATTGTTGCGGCTTTTTTATAAATAATGTTTCTAATCTACTTTCTAATTTCCGCTTGCAATTCTTTTTCATAAGATGCAATAATCTTACTCATCATCGCATCAATATCTTTATCCGTCATTGTTTTTTCTTCATCTAAGAAAACAAAGTTGACAGCCAGTGATTTTTTATTGGCGCCTAATTTTTCGCTTTCAAAAATATCAAACAGGCTAATTGATTGCAATTTATTTACACGCGCATTTTGTGTAGCTTTTTCTACTTGTTCATATTTCAAACTCTTATCAACCACAATCGCCAGATCCCTTTGTACTGCAGGAAATTTTGAAATCTCTTTATATTCTATTTTTGCTTTTTTGCTTAAGATGAGCAGTTGTTCCCAATCGATATCTATATAAAAAACAGGTTGTTTAATATCGAAGTTGCCTAATACTTTTTTCTCTATGCTACCAATAGTGGCAATGTTGTGATTTTTTATTTTAGCTTCTATAGCACTATCGAATTTACTATTTGCAGATACGCTGTATTCAGTCAACTTTACGCCGGTTAATTCAACAATTTTTTCAAAGACAGCTTTGGCAAAATAAAAATCAGCTTTTTCTCCTTTTGCTTTCCATCCATCGATGATTTTCTTTCCTGTAATATAAATGCTTAAATGTTGTTTTTCTGAATAATTGCCAACCCCGCTTGTGGCATACGTTTTACCAAATTCAAATAGTTTTAAATCGCTATTCTTACGGTTAAGGTTATGCGCAATACTTTCCAGGCCAGTTTCCATCATGCTTGGACGCATTACATTTAATTCTTCGCTTAAGTTGTTGATCATCTTTACAGTTGTCTGCAAAACCTCTGTAGTAAAATAAGCGCCGTTCGTTATTGAGTTGGTAAATATTTCATTGAAACCTTCACCCACTAAATAGTTGGCAATCTTTTCTTTGTACAACGCATCATGGGCAAGCGTTTCCACCGAAGGTGAAATGGTTATCGCGGAAGGTATTTCTACATTATCCAATCCGTCTATGCGCATTATTTCTTCCACAATATCAGCAGCGATAGTAATATCGGGTTTGCTGTATGGAACAGTGTAACTCATCTCTTCCGCATTTTCTTTTATCAGTTCAAAACCGAGACTGATTAAAATACTTTTTATATTAGCAGGAGGATAATTTTTACCGCTTAATTTTTTTAGATACGCATATTTTATTGTTACCTCGGCTTTTGCCTTTGGTGCAGGATATACATCTATTACTTCTGAAGCGATTTTACCGCCGGCAATTTCTTTAATTAATAAAGCAGCTCTTTTTAAAACATTTACCGTGTTGCTGATATCGACACCTTTTTCAAAACGCGTAGCAGCATCTGTACGTAACCCATGCCTGAAGGATGTTTTACGAATACTTGTTGGATTAAACCACGCACTTTCCAAAAAGATATTTTTAGTTGTATTTTTTACGCCGCTTTCTGATCCACCAAAAATGCCCGCAATACACATTGGTTCGCTTTCATTACAGATGATCAGATCTTCTGCAGATAATTTTCTTTCTTTTTCATCGAGTGTAACAAACAATGTTCCTTCTGTTACATTTTTTACGATCACTTTATTTCCTTTGATCTTATCTGCATCAAACGCATGTAGCGGTTGCCCGGTTTCATGCAAAATAAAATTCGTGATATCAACAATATTATTGATCGGGCGAAGTCCGATGCTTTTTAATTTTTGTTTTAACCAAGTCGGACTTTCAGCAACAGTTACATCTTTAATGCTAACGCCACTGTAACGCTGACAAGCTTCTTTATTATCAATCGTTACTGTTATTGGCAACTCATTGTTGTCGGCCTTTAAATCACTCTTAAATGGCAGCTTAACTATGCTTTCTTTTTTGTTATGGTAAGTGAGATAAGCACAAACATCTTTAGCTATGCCCAAATGACTCATAGCATCCATGCGGTTTGGCGTCAATCCTA
>DATHNB010000179.1:0-7082 GCA_035486495.1 Ferruginibacter sp.
TTTTAATGCATACACTGTGAACAAGTATTGATGAGGGCCGTCACCTGCAGGAGGGCAGGCGCCAATAAAGCCCGGAGCATTTCCATCATTACCACCATTCACTGCGCTATCAGGTAGATTTTTACCAGAGAAGTTACCCGCATCAGCTTTTAATGACGTTACATTTGCAGGAATATTATATACCACCCAGTGCCAAAAACCACTTCCTGTTGGAGCATCTTTATCATACATGGTAACTGCAAAAGCCTGAGTTCCTGCAGGTGCATTTTCCCAATGTAATTCAGGAGAGGTATTTTCACCTGTACAGCCAAAGCCATTGGCAAATTGTTTGTTAGTCATTTGTCCGCCTAAGTCATTACTTTTTAATGTAAATGTTTGTGCTGCGACGGCATTGATAATTGCGATTGCTACTAATAATGCTACGACGATTTTTTTCATTGTTGTTTGTTTAATATTTAAATACAAATTTAATAGCTAAATCGCACGTGAGAACAAATTAGTTGCTTAGTAACACTTATTTATTCCCCGATATTAAACAATAATTTTATGTAGGAAAATAGTCACGTAAAATTTTAAAATATTCAATAGCTTTGCCGACTTCATGACTCCTTAGCTCAGCTGGTTAGAGCTACTGACTCTTAATCAGTAGGTCCAGGGTTCGAGTCCCTGAGGAGTCACAGATGGAAGCTTTTAATTATTAAAAGTTTCCATTTTTATTTTTACCCTTTTAATTAAAAATCATGAATGTGAAATACCTGTGCACACTGATCATTTTCGTCTTTAGCACTTTAGTATGCTCAGCACAACAAAAATGTGGCGCTATTATTCCATGGACAACCTATGAGGCTGAGAATATGAATACGACCGGAACTATTATGGGGCCAAGATATGATCCATATCAAGTTGAAACGGAATCATCTGGGCAACGATGCGTAAAACTTAATGCCAAAGACCAATTCGTTGAATTTACAGCGTTAGCAAAGGCCAATAGTATGGTAATAAGATTTAGTCTTCCTGACAATAAAGAAGGTACCGGTTTAAGTAATACATTGGCTATTTATAAAAATGGTAAGCTTGTACAAGAACATAAAATATCATCACGCAATTCATGGCTTTATGGAACGTATCCTTTCACTAATGATTCAAGTGCCGGAGTTCCAAGACATTTTTATGATGAGATAAGAATAGCTGATCTAAAAATCACAAAAGGCGATCTTATTAAAATAGAACGTAAAGATCGGGAAGGCGATCTTGCCAGCTATTGCATACTTGATCTTGTTGATCTTGAAGATATAGCACCACCGATAAAAGCTCCGGTTAATTCATTGTCAATTACAGATAAAATTTTTCGTGGAAATGATTCTTCTGATTATTCTGAAGCTTTCAAAAATTGTATCGCTAAAGCAGTTGAAACAGGAAAGATAGTTTGGATACCAGCTGGAACCTTTAAGATCGCAGGAGATATAATTCTGCCGTCAAATATAATAATTCAGGGTGCGGGTATGTGGTACTCAAGATTAGTTGGTGATGAAAAATTATATACTGATGCAAGCAAAAGAGTAAGAGTAAAAGGAAACGGTGATAATATTCATATAGCTGATTTTGCTATCGATGGTAAATTAAATTACAGGAATGATAAGGAAGAGAACGATGGCGTTGTTGGGTCTTTCGGAATAAATTCAACTATTTCAAATATCTGGATCGAACATACAAAGGTTGGAATGTGGATCGAAAATTCCAGCAAACTTAAAATTTCAGGCTGTCGTATGCGAAATACAATAGCGGATGGAATTAATTTTTGTGTTGGGATGGCAAAGGATACCATTGAAAATTGTACTGCCCGTGGAACCGGAGATGATTGCTTTGCTTTTTGGCCAACCATATATACTACACAACGATTTTCACCGGGACAAAATCTTGTTAGTCATTGCACCGCACAGCTACCATATCTGGCAAACGGGGCCGCTATTTACGGAGCTAACAGTAATGCAATAAAAGATTGTTCATTTAGTGATATTTCACAAGGTTCTGCTATTCTTATCAGCACAACTTTTCCAACAGAAAATAAAGAAGTAGGTATCAATAATAATTTTACCGGAACAACGGTTGTCGAAAATTGTGATATAAGAACCAGTGGCGGTTTTGATCACGAGTGGGACTGGCGCGCTGCTGTTGAGATATGTGTTGATAAACGTAACATTGCAGGAATTGAGATCAGTAACTTACATGTTGATAGCAGCTTATCTAATGGCTTAAGCGTAATTGCTAAAAATGTAGACGATAAAATTGGAGTCTTATCTAATGTTACTTTACAAAATGTAATCATTACAAATTATGGAATCGGTACAAAAGATAAACATAGCTTATTTATTTCTAGCGGGGCATACGGAAATTTAATTATTAAAAACTCTGCTATTCCCGATATTAAAAACGAATCTCCAAATTTTACAATTATTAAATAATAATTTAAACATATTTAAGTGCCTTGTAGAAATATTTTATAAGGCACTTTTCATTTTGGCAAATTACAGTTATAATATTTTTGCCGTTACCTGAAATTTTGAATCTGCTACAATAGTAACATCTTGCGACAAACCCTGATCAGTCGTTATTTCAGTCCTTAGATTATAACTTGAAGCTTTTACGTACACATCTAAAGCTGCCTGTGTTGGTGTAAGCGCAATTGAATTAACATTTTGTGGCATGGTGCTAAGAGACGCTAACAGAATTTCATTGGAAGAATCTGTTGAAATATAAATATCAATAGATTTTAAAAAATTGAAATTCTGATTTGCTGGATTGGTAATAGTCAACTGGAGACTTTTAAGATAAATTTTCTGCACATGATTGGCATCCGTATTATTATTCGTAAAAGCTTCCGATGAATTCGTTGTATTATTCGGGGTCAAAAAACTAATGGGAAGATTAAGCGGACTCGTGGCCGGTATAATTAAAGTATCTTCATTTGAAATAGTAAATGTAAGTAGCTGTTCGATCTTTTTGCAAGATGCAATACAAATTAAGACACCTATAATTGCACTGCATAACAATAGTTTTTCATAAAATTTATTTTAATTGATTACCATACAAGGTCAAATTATGAACCAGTTTTTTGTAAGTAATTAAATAAGCGAATAATCTTATTGTTGGGTAAATATTTGCACAGAGTAGTATTAGCTAAGATCTATTAAATAAAAAAATAGCGAAGTGTGTAAGCTTCGCTTTCTGTGAAATTGTATATCAGGAATTATCATTTATTATTTTGTTGGAACAAAATCCAGCACATTCCCATCCATACAAAAACGTTTGTAAGTAGGGGCTGGGCCATCATCAAATACATGACCTAAATGAGAATGACATCTTTTACATTCAACCTCAGTACGTTCTCCATCAGCATCCGTCTTTAAGAAAATACTTGCGGGGTCTAAAGCTTGGTAGAAACTTGGCCATCCGGTTCCACTGTCAAATTTTGTATCAGAACTATATAATAAATTACCACAAACAGCACAATAATAAATACCTTTTTTATGGTTATCCCAATATTTTCCAGTGTATGGTTGTTCTGTTCCCTGCTCACGTGCAATTTCAAAAACCGCCGGAGGTAATATTTTCTTCCATATATCATCACCCACATTTACAGGTGTTTTACTAGTATGTGAATAATATGGATTTTTTGAATGATCGTAATCAACATTCGATTTTTGTGCACAAGCTTGTAGGGATAACAATACAATACTTGTAAATAATATTTTTTTACAACGACGCATAATGTTATTTGATTTAGTACTTAAATAAACGAATAATTGAGTAATATAGATTTATGACTTTTGTTAAGATAATGAGAATTACTAACTAGATAGTAAAACCTATTCTGATACCGCCCCAGCGGTGATAATGTCCAGTAGTGAATTCCTGAGATAGATAGGATTGACAATATTCCAAATACAATTTTCTGAAACATACCACGATGCCATAATCACCCTGTACTGTAAACCTACTAATATTTCCTGTAGGTATTGTATAAGGACTTGTTCTATCAAACATACCTCCCTGCAATGTTGCATCATAACCAATGGCTGCACCTTCGAGTTGACCGTATAAATAGTATTGTACTTTTTTTCTAATTGGTTTTGTTGTGGCAACAGATAGAAAACGGTTATTAAAATTACCCACCATAAAATTAAAACCTCCTGTTACTTTATCATTATGCGTACCAATTACAAGTTCTGATGCACCATTTAATAAAAATGCATTTCGGTAAGACCATATTCTCTTTTCATAATTGATTTGATAATCGAGAATAATATCATTTCTGATTTGATATTGCCATCCATGAGGAATATAATCGCCTAACCATTTGTGAATAGCTGTTTGAAACTCTTTGCCACCTGCACCTTGTCCCATTAAACCCAGAATAAAAGTAGTAGATATTATTTGTTGTTTCACTGTGTCAACAGCAATAGCAAAAGTACTTGCAGACATATCTCCACAGTAAGGCCTATCTCCGTATAATATGCTATCACTGCGCAGTGATGTAGGCGTATAACCAAAATTATCAATTCGTAAACCATAAATGATATCGGTATTTTTTGGCTTGAATAAAAGCTTAGACGTTATGGATTTCTTTATTGCAGGATTTGCATACTCAAGTGTTATACCTTGTGTATAGTACTCATCCGTTTTAGTAAAATAATCATTATCATAATGGATCCTGAAATATTTATTACCTAAACTATTTTTAAAGGAAGAAGTATTATCAATTATCTGAGCATTGCTACGATGCACCATTACCAATAAAAGAAAAAGTAGGACGATTTTATTAAAACTCATAATTAATTTAAGTTATATACGCAATAGGAGATTCTGCAGATTCTAATTAATAGAAAACATTTAATTTAAAGTGTCAAGCCGATTCTCACACCACCCCAACGATGATAAAAACCTGTAGTGAATTCTCTAGTTAAATAGGCCTGAGAATATTCCAGATATATTTTCTTATAACTAACAACAATTCCTGCATCTGCCTGAAACGTAAAACGACTTATATTATTTGGAGAAATAGTGTAAGGGCTGGTTCTATTAAATAAGCCGCCTTCTAATGAAGCATCATAACCAATAACAGATCCTAGAGCTTGTGCGTACAAATAGTATTGTATTCTTTTGTGATCAGTTTTTGTTGTTGCAACAGATCGATATCGGTCATTAAAATTTCCAATCATGAAATTAAAGCCGGAACTAACTTTATCATTATGTGTTCCTACTCTTAGGACAGAAGTTGAGTTCAACAAAAACAGATTTTGGTAAGCATATAATTTTTTCTCATAATTTACCTGGTAATCAAGTATAACATCATTTTTAACCTGGTATTGCCACCCCTGAGGAAGATCATTTCCTGTTAATATGTGTTCTTCTTTTTGTAAAAACCCACCGCCATCCGCCTGTCCCATAAAACCTATGATAAATGTTGAAGCAATGGTTTGTTGTTTTACCGTATCAACCGCTGTAGCAAATGTACCCAAAGAAATATTTGCGCTGTAAGGTCTATCGCCATATAATATCTTGTTACTATCTATGGAAGTAGGTGTATAACCATAGGTATCAAAACGTAATCCATATATCACATCTGTATTTTTAGGCTTAAATAAAAGCTTGCTTAGGATAAAATTTTTTAGTGCAGGGGCAGCATATTCGAACGATGTACCTTGTGTATAATATTCATCCATTTTTGTAAAATAATCATTATCGTATTGAATACGGACATAATTATTCCCCTCACTATTTTTAAAGGAAGATGTATTATCAATTACTTGCCCATTACTTTTGCAAGCGAGTGACAGAAAAAAAAAGCTAAAAAATAATTTATTTAACCTCATAAACCATTATCGATTAACTAATGTGATTTCATAAAACTGATCATCTCCTTATATCTTTTGTTATATGAATTAAAAAACTGTGTGATCATTGGTATGTGTTTTTTACCTTTTAAAATATGGCGCTGCTGATCAGGAACATATTCTTTTATGGCATTTAAAAACCTGTCATTGCTTTCTGCGATAGAAGAATAAGTTCGACCTCCTTGATAAATTAAAATCGGCGGCATTCCATTATGTAAATGATACATAGGAGATGCTTCTTTCCAAATTTTTGGATCATGCGTAAACGTAGTAAAATAGGTATGATCAGAAGATAAAGGTTCTGTTTTTAAATAGCCATACATATCTAATCCGGCGGCATCAATAAATATGGTTCCTTTGATTGGATTTTTAATTCCTAGTGTATCAAAGTAATTATTGTCGATACTTATCAGTGCAGCTAAATGTCCACCTGCAGAATGCCCGGATATAAATATTCTATCAGGATTGCCACCGTATTTAGCAATATTTTCTTTTACCCACTTTACTGAAGTAGCAGAAGCGATTGCCATTTCATTATAATTAGCAGTCGGACTTAAAGGATAATCAATAATAACAGTAACAATCCCTTTTCTTGCAAAGCGATTACCAAAAAAATTGTATAAAGATTTTTTGCCTGAGTTCCAGTTACCGCCATGAATGAAGATCAAAACATTTTTTAATTGTTTATGTTTTTGCGGAGCAAATACATTTAATTTTTCAGCAGGAGTATTCTTTGCGGAATCTGCTTGCAGATATGTAATATTTTTTAAACGTGTTACACTTTTAAATGCACAACTACTAAAAAGAAGCGCGCCAATTAATAAAGTTAATAACTGAAATGAGCACGTTTTTAGCATAAAAGTAGTTTGGTAAGAGTGTGTGGGCGCATTATGAGCAATACTAACGAAAAAACTATGCCAAAAGATTTAGATAGACGCCAGGTACAAGAGATTAATAAACGATAAACCTATGTTGCAACATTAATTAACTCATCAATCAATAATTTCAATTGGTTTATTGTTTCAGTATCGGTTACTTCGCCATGCTCATTTGTCTTTTTTGTAATAGCGGCAATACTTAGTGAAGATTTCTCTGTAAACTTTGTTCCAAGAGCCTTAAGTGTAAGCAGGAGAGAAGCCATTGCTTTATCTCCACCTGAATACATGGGTGATGCACTTATTGCGGCAA
>DATHNB010000180.1:0-2568 GCA_035486495.1 Ferruginibacter sp.
TGCCAAAATATAAAATAGGTAATGTACCAATACCTGTATGTGCCGCAATACTTACGCTGAATGAGTAACCACCACCAAGACCTTCATTTACTATAGTAGATGTAACAAAATCTTTTCCCAATCCACCAAGATCTTCGGGAACAGCTACACCTAATAATCCTTGTTCGCCTGCTTTTACCATCAATGAAGGAACTAATCCAGGTTCCATTTTATCTATCTTATCAACAACAGGAATTACTTCTGTTTTCAAAAACTGCAAACACATTTCTTTTACCATCAATTGCTCCTCATTAAAATCTTCCGGTATAAAAGTTTCAAAAGCATTACTTTCTTTAATTAACCATTCTCCGCCTTTAAGCGATGTGTTAGTTGATGATGTTGTGCTCATAAGAAAAGTTTTAAGTTTTTAATTAAATAGTTTTTTATTCTTCTTTAGGACGAAGAAGGAGTTAAATTATCATACACTTTTTGTAAGACTTGTTTCGCAATCTCAATCTGGCTGATAGTAACACCATCAAGCGATTCGTTTAATGTTTGATTCGCAACTTCCACCGTTTTTTCTTCCAGGATCTGCGCTTCTTTGGTCAGGTAGATAAGGTTTTTTCTCCGATCATCTTTTGCCGCTATTCTTTTAACCAATTTTAATTTTTCAAGATTATCAACCAATCTTGTAATACTTGGTTTATCTCTAAACGTTGCATCACAAAGCTGTTGCTGACTTTGGCCGTCTTCTTTCCACAAATGGTATAGAACACTCCATTGTTCAATAGTAATATCGATATTAGCTAATTTGAAATTCTTTTGCAACCTGCGGGCAATGGCAGTAGAGGCTTTACCTGTGATAAAGCTATATAGCTCGCTTCGTTTAAATTGATTGTTAGGCATAATGGTTGTTTATGCAACTACCTAAAGTTAGTATTTAATTTGAATTGCAAAAAAAATATTTCGGGGAATAATTGAAAGACTTTTTCATTGTTGGTGACTCATTTTCTACAACTTATCTTTATGCCTAATAAATGCAGATCAACGTAACTAATTTGGGTAAACGCTATAACCGGGAATGGATATTCCGGCGCTTTGACTATGCTTTTGTTTTCGGAAAAAAATATGCTATTACAGGACCGAACGGCTCGGGGAAGTCTACCCTTCTGCAGGTTTTAGCATCAGCGATTTTACATAATGAAGGTGATGTTCAATATTTAATGAACAACGTTCAATGTTCAGCTGAAAATATCTACAATAAAATCGCGATTGCTGCACCATATCTGGAGTTGATAGAAGAAATGACGACGAAGGAAATGCTGGAGTTTCATGCACAATTCAAAAAATTGCAATTGCCAATAACAGAAATCATAAAGATTATTTCGCTTGAAAATGCCACTAATAAACAGATAAGATATTTTAGCAGTGGGATGAAACAACGCTTAAAATTAGCTCAGGCTTTTTTTAGTGATGTGCCCATTTTATTCTTAGATGAACCAACAACTAATTTAGATAAAGATGGGATTGCTTTGTATCATCGATTGATCAATAATTATACAAAAGACAAACTGGTAATTGTTAGTAGTAATGATAAACAGGAATATGATTTCTGTGATGAAATAATAGCCATCAGCGATTTTAAAAAATTGAATTAACTATCGTTTACTTGCCATCAACAGATCTATATCCGTGTGCTTTAAAGTAAAACGTTCACTTAGATAAGCATTCGTCAACGCGCCTTTAAACATATAAATACCCGAACGAATATTGACTTTGTGCCAGATCAAATGATCAATGCCTCCGTAATCCGCAGTTTCTAATAATAACGGCATCAATACATTACTAATGGCCTGAGAAGCCGTACGTGCAAACCCACTTGGGATATTCGGCACGCAGTAATGTATCACGTCATATTTTTTAAATACAGGATCTTCGTGAGAAGTTACTTCGCTTGTTTCAAAACATCCACCTCTGTCAATACTAACATCAACAATCACTGTTCCCGGACGCATATCACTCACCATAGCATCACTCACAACGACAGCTGTGCGACCGCCATTACTGCTGCATAATGCACCGACAGCTACGTCACAAGTCTTTAATTGCTTAGCCAATATTTTCGGCTCCAAAACAGATGTCCATAATCTACCGCCAATATTATTTTGTAAGCGCTTTAATTTGTAAATACTGTTGTCAAATATTTTTACACTTGCACCCATCGCCAGAGCTGTTCTTGCTGCATACTCTCCTACAATTCCTGCCCCAATAATAATAACTTTTGTTGGCGGGATTCCGCTGATACCTCCTACTAAAACACCTTTTCCTTCATTGGCATTACTTAGGTATTGCCCAGCTATCAACATCACTGCACTACCCGCAATCTCACTCATACTTCGTACGATAGGATTATGCCCGGTATCATCTTTTAAATTTTCAAAACTTAATGCTGTAATTCTTTTCTCCATCATTTTTTGAAGAATCTCGCGCTTCATTACGGTAATATGTATGGGAGAAATAATGCATTGATTATACTTTAATAATTCGCAATCGCTTTCACTTACAGGAGCACTTTTTACTAATACATCG
>DATHNB010000181.1:0-20232 GCA_035486495.1 Ferruginibacter sp.
AGCCAAAATAAAAATTCAATCTTTAATTGAAGGATATAAATTCCGCGATGCGCAGAATGAAGTAATTGATCTTGCAAGAAAAGGAAATAAATATCTACAGGATAAACAACCATGGATCGTTGCGAAGACTGTTGGCGACAACGGACAACCAACTCCTGAAGCACAAAAATCAATTGATAATTGTTTACATGTTTGTCTGCAGTTAACTGCTAATCTCGCTGTCTTCATCAATCCGTTCTTACCATTTGCAGCTAAGAAAATGAGCTACATGATGAAAACAGTAGATAAAATGTTAGAGTGGGAAAATGGCGGCAAACCTAAATTATTAAGCGTTGGTTATTCATTAAGAGAACCGCAATTATTATTCAGAAAAATTGAAGACACAGAAGTAGCAGAGCAAATTGAAAAGTTAAAAGTAAAAAGTAAAAAATTAAAGATGGAAGCAAAAGAGGATCTAAAAAAAGAAGAAGCAAAACTATTGAAAGCTGAAATTCAGTTTGATGATTTTGCAAAGATCGATTTGAAAATAGCAACCATTCTTTCTGCCGAAAAAGTAGAGAAAGCTGATAAATTATTAAAACTTGAAGTTGACCTTGGTTTCGAAAAAAGAACCATCGTTAGCGGAATTGCCATGCACTTTAAACCGGAAGAATTGATTGGTAAACAAGTTGTGGTAGTAGCTAATCTTGCACCACGCAAGATGAGAGGCATTGAAAGTAATGGAATGATATTATTAGCCGAGGATACCGACGGTAAATTGCATTTTGTGAGTCCGGAGACTGTTATTCAGTCAGGATCTGGTGTTAGCTAACCACATATAATTTTTAATATAAAAGCCGCATAAATAATGCGGCTTTTTCGTTTCTATAAATTAAAAATCAAACAATTATTTAATACAAAAATTTGTTCGCTATTATATTGGAATAAACTAACTTAGAGTACGAATAGTTGTTTAACTAACTAAATCTGCTATATGTCAAAAAGAATCATTAAAAAGATCGCCATACTTGGCAGCGGCGTTATGGGAAGCCGTATTGCTTGTCACTTTGCCGGTATTGGTTTGCAAGTGTTGCTATTGGATATTGCACCAAAAGAATTAAATGATATAGAGAAAGCAAAAAACTTTGCGATCGATAACCCAACAGTAAAAAATCGAATCGTTAATGACGCACTAACGTCAACGCTTAAAAGCAATCCTTCTCCGGTTTATACGGCTGATGTTGTCAAAAGAATTTCAACCGGCAACTTCACAGATAATATGAAAGATATTGCCAACTATGATTGGATAATTGAAGTTGTTGTAGAAAGATTAGATGTTAAACAATCGGTTTTTGCAGAAGTAGAAAAATACCGCAAACCAGGAACATTGATCACTTCCAATACATCAGGTATTCCAATTCATTTAATGGCCGAAGGAAGAGGCGATGATTTTAAAAAACATTTTTGCGGCACACATTTTTTCAATCCTCCAAGATATTTACGTTTATTAGAAATAATTCCTACACCATTTACAGATCCTGAAGTGGTTGATTTTTTATTGAATTACGGAGATCTGTATCTTGGTAAAACAACAGTGTTGTGCAAAGACACACCTGCATTCATCGCCAATCGTATTGGCGTATTTGGCATTATGGCCATTATGAATGCGATGGAAAAATTGCAATTGAACATCGATGACATTGAAGCGTTAACCGGACCAATAATCGGTAGACCAAAATCAGCCACATTCAGAACGGCTGATGTTGTTGGTATTGATACACTAGTAAAAGTGGCAAAAGGTGTGTATGAAAACTGTCCGAAAGATGAAGCAAAAGAACAATTCGTTATTCCGGCCTGGTTAGAAAAAATGATTACCAACAATTGGTTGGGCGATAAAACCGGACAAGGCTTTTTCAAAAAGACAAAAAATGCGAAAGGTGAAAAAGAAATTCTTACGCTGAATTTGCAAACGCTTGAATACGGCGCAAGACAAAAACCAAAATTCGCCACAATCGAAACCGCAAAACCAATCGAGGATCTTAAATCAAGATTGAAAGCATTAGCAGCCGGACAAGATAAAGCCGGTGAATTTTATCGCCAGTTTCATTATGGTTTATTTTCTTATATCTCTTTCCGCATTCCCGAAATAAGTGATGAATTATATAGAGTAGATGATGGAATGATGGCTGGCTTTGGCTGGGAAATAGGTGCCTTCGAAAGCTGGGATACATTAGGTGTTACAAAAACTGTTGAAGCCATGAAAGCCGCAGGATACAAAGTAGCGCCATGGATCAATGCAATGATCAAAAGCGGTGCGACTTCTTTCTACAAAGTAGAAAATGGCAAACGTTTATACTATGATATTGCAACAAAAAAATACAAAGCAATTCCGGGTGGAGAAGCATTCATTGTGATGAAAAATTTCGAATCAGAAACGGTTTGGAAAAATGCAGCTTGTCGTGCTTATCATTTAGGTGATGATGTTTTAGGATTAGAATGGTACACAAAAATGGGCAGCATTGGTGGTGAAGTTTTAGAAGGCATTCAAAAATCAATCGCACTGGCAGAAGATAAATACAAAGGTTTAGTAATAGCAAATGAAGGAACTAATTTTAGTGCAGGTGCTAATATCGGTATGATATTTATGTTGGCCATCGAACAAGATTATGATGAGATCGATATGGCGATAAGACAATTTCAAAACACCATGATGCGCATTCGCTATTCGGGAATTCCTGTTGTCGTGGCGCCACATGGATTAGCATTGGGTGGTGCGTGCGAAATGAGTTTACATGCAGATAAAGTTATTCCTGCAGCGGAAACATATACAGGTTTGGTGGAAGTTGGTATTGGCGTAATTCCTGGTGGTGGTGGTACAAAAGAATTTGTATTAAGAGCTACTGATGAAATGCATCCCGGAGAAGTTGACACACTTACTTTACAAAATCGCTTCTTAACAATCGCTACTGCAAAAGTAGGAACCTCTGCTTTTGATGCATATGATTTAGGCATCTACAGAAAAGGCAGAGATATTGTAAGTATGAATCAAGGTAGAAGAATTGCTGAAGCAAAAGATGCTGTTATCACATTATACGAAGATGGTTATGTAATGCCCGTACAGCGTAAAGATATTAAAGCACTTGGCAGATCTGCATTAGGTTTGATGTACGCGGGAATAAACGGCATGTGGCGCGGCAACTACGCAACGGATCATGATGTTGTTGTAGCAAAAAAATTAGCTTACGTAATGTGCGGCGGTGATCTAACGGAACCATCTTTGGTAAGTGAACAATATTTATTAGATTTGGAAAGACAGGCTTTCTTAAGTCTTTGTGGCGAAAAGAAAACATTGGAAAGAATACAAAGCATTTTAAAAAGCGGTAAACCGTTAAGAAACTAACACAAAGTCTGACGGTCTCCGTCTGACTTTGTATATTCGCTAAGATAAAAAATAATAAGTTGGATGGGGACCGTCAGACTTATTATTTAAAAACCCTATTATTTATCCGTACCAAATCTCAATCATGAAATTTATCCATGATAACCTTTACCATGTTTATAATCAAGGTAACAATCGTCAAACAATTTTTTCTAATGATGAAGACTGTCTCATCTTCTTAAAACAAATAAGAAAATATATTTTACCAAACGCAGAGCTCATTGCTTATTGTCTAATGCCTAACCATTTTCATCTTTTACTATATATTGACGAAAGAATTAATGTCGAAATAAAACAAGGCAATCTAACAATAGATCCACTAACTAATGGAATTAGAAAATTGTTAAGCGGTTATGCTAGAATTTATAATCATCGTTATAATAAAACGGGGTCATTATTTAGACAGAAAACAAAAGTAAAATGTCTTTCTGATATTGAAATTCATTCAGGCAGTTTATTAAATATAAGCGATTATTATTCTACTTGCTTTCAGTATATCCATCAAAATCCATACAAAGCTGGATTAGTAAAGAGAATAGAAGATTGGAATTATTCTTCTTATAAAGATTATGCAGGTTTACGCAAAGGCACCCTTTGTAATAAAACATTAGCAGAAAAGTTTTGTTCTTATGATACTCGTACATTTGTTCAAACTTCTTATTCTTTATTAGAAGAGGATTTTTTGAAAAAATCGCTTTAAATTAGTTGGTCAGACGGAGACCGTCAGACCAATGTTACCAAATAAATTTACAATGAAACAGCGTTTTCTTTTTCTATTACTGATTGGTATTATTTTGTTTTCATCATTTATAAAACCGAAAGTGGTTAAAGAAAATCTTGCCGGATTAATAATCGCCGATTCTATACCTACTACAAGTTCAACAATCCAATTAGATAGTGTTTGGGTACAAAGCGGATACGGATGGACACATCACACTTATCACTGGATTCCGGCTCACTGGCAGGTTACTAAGAAAAGGGTAACAGCCTCTACCCCAGCAAAAAATTCAGACTCTACTCAAACAGCAGCAACAGATTTAACTCAACCTAAACAAACAAAAGTTTGGATAAAAGGTCATCGGGAATTTATACACAATAATTGGGTATGGGTTTCAGGACATTGGCAAACTCAAACTATGACAGCAAAATAGAGACGCTCTTTATTTTATATTGTTCTTATTTTTTCACAAGCTGTTCTAATGCCGTTTCGATTGAAGGATATAAAAAAGTAAAACCAGTTTGCTTTATCTTTTCACAACTCACTGTCGCACTTTTCAATACTTCAATACTTCTGTCACCTAACATTATTTTTAAAATAAATTCGGGTACATGTGCAGAAATAAAATAGCTTCCACGCATTTCTTTTGCCAATGTTAGCGTTAACTCTTTATTAGTTACAGGCATTGGTGCCACTGCATTATATGATCCATGTAAATTATTATTCTCTATCGCATCAATATACAACCTGCACAAATCGTCAATATGTACCCAGCTCACAACTTGTGTGCCGGTTCCCAAAATACTTGCTACACAGAATTGTAATGGTTTTTTAAATTCTACTAAGGCACCGCCGTCATTACTTAATACAATTCCTGTACGAAATTTTACCAATCGCTTGCCAAGTTGTTGAACAGGTTCTATACTTTCTTCCCAAAGTCTGCAGGTCTCACCTAAAAAACTATTATCCGGCAAATCCTTTTCAACAAAAGCTTTTATCGGAAATTTATCCGGACCATACCACCCAATCGCAGAAGCACTGACTACGGCTTTTACTTTATTGGAATTATTTTTTAATGTATCGATGATCAATTCACTACTTTTTGTACGGCTGTCTTGTATCTCTTTTTTATATGCTGTCGTCCATTTTTTATCTACAACACCGGCACCTGCTAAATGTATAATGTAATCAGATTTTTGTACGGCGGCAATATCAACAGTTTGTTTGTGAATGTCCCACTCTGCATAACTTATTCCATTTTTTATTAATGGATCATTAGCTGGTAATTTCCTTGTCAGTATTATTATTTCATATCCTCTTTCTTGTAATTGCTTTGTCAGCGCCTTACCAACGAGGCCTGTACCACCCGTAATTAAAACTGTCTGCATAATTTATTGTATTAACTACAAGTTATAAAAATGGTTACAATTAAAAGTGTAATTTTAAATACTAAAATTGCTATGTATGATACGTCAATTTTTTACTATCAGTATATTATTTTTTCTTCCTATAATTTCTTCCTCGCAAGTTATTACTTATTCAGATCCGGTAAAAGATGATGGAAATACTACCGGCTTCGATATAGTTGGAAAAGTGAGTGGCAACTTATTGATATTTAAAAATGTAGCATCTAACTTCGCTTTATCTGTGTATGATGATCAGATGAAAGTTAAAGAAACGGTGCCGCTTGATTTTTTGCCCGAAAAAACTTTCAACGTTAATTTTATTGCTTACCCCGATTTTATTTATCTCATCTATCAATACCAAAAGAAAAAAACAGTGTATTGCGCAGCTGTAAAATTAGATGGTAATGCAAAAATTTTGGGCCAACCTTTCGATATTGATAGTACTGATATTGGTAATCGTACCAATAGAATATACAGAACCATTTACAGTGAAGACAAGCAAAAGATAATGTTCGTTAAAACACAAAGACAGAACGAAAATATAACGATCACCACACTTCTTTTAAACGATCAATTACAGTTAATAAAAAAAACACAACAAGATCTTTCTTACAATGACGACAAAAATGTTTACGGTAATTTTTCAGTAGATAATGATGGTGATTTTCTATTCACTATGTCAGGCAGAGCATCGGGAAGAGAATATTATAATCAATTAAACATTGTCACAAAACCATCACTGGCAGATAGTTTTGCTATACACAATATAGACCTGAAAGGAAAATATACAGATGATCTTCATGTCAAAATCGATAATATAAATAAGCATTATATACTCAACTCCTTTTTTTATACTGAGAAAAGAGGCAATACGCAGGGCATTTATGCAGATACGTGGGATAAACAAACTAGCAGCTCTCTTTCAAATCTATTTATATCTATTGGCGATTCCATTAGAGTAGCTATAAAAAAAAGTGGTAATAAAAAAGAAGCCTTAAATGATTTTGCCTTAAAAAATATCATCGTTAAAAAAGATGGAGGTTACTTGTTAATGGCAGAAGACTATTACGTACAACAATCAGGAGGCAATGGTTTATCACCATGGGGGTTTGGCTATAGCCCTTTTAATCCTGCTGGTTATAATAGTATTCAAACCATAACCTATCATTATAACAATGTGTTTATAATAAGCATTGACAAAAACGGTAATCCTGAATGGAACAATATTATATTCAAGGATCAATCGGCCTACACTAATGACAACGCCTTATCGTTTGCTATATTTAATTCTGGTGGCGAGATCCATTTTTTGTTTAATGAGTTGGAAAAAAGAAGTCAGACAACACTATCAGATAAAAGCATTACAGCAAGCGGCGATATAAATATAAATACTGCCATAAAACCTTTGAATGATAGGGATTATGAATTTTTACCTAGGTTTGGAAAACAGGTAGGATCAAAACAAATTATCATACCATGTACGTATCGCAATTCAATTTGTTTTGTAAAGATTGATTATTAAAAGAACTATTTTTTAAAGCAACAATAATTGGGCATTTTTGCAAAGTATAAAAAACTCATTCAACAGCTGTGACAGGAACCTTCAAGGCAAATAATCCATATAACCCCGTTTTACTTTTGGTATACGGAATACTGCTAAAACTTTCCATGTTTTTATCGCCCGTTATTCCGCAAACCCAGCAAACAGATGGCTTTCTTTTCAAAATATTATTAGCAGATCTATCTCCGATCGGACAAGCATTTCCCTTAATTTATCCCATTATCACTTTTAGTTTGTTGTTCACGCAAGCAATCAGTTTCAATAAATTAGTGAATGATCACCGGTTAATGCCTAAACCTAATTATCTAACGGCAATGAGTTACCTGCTCATTACATCGCTTTTTAAGGAATGGAACGTATTATCTGCGCCGTTGATCATCAACACGCTTTTAATATGGATATGGGCCCGTATGAGTGGACTGTATAATAATCCTACTCCAAAAACTTCGTTATTTAATATCGGACTAGCGATTGGTATTTCTACTTTTTTTTACTTCCCATCTATCACTTTTGCAGCCTTAGTGGTATTTGGTTTATTAGTTACCGGCAAGTTTAAAGCAACAGATTGGTTAATTGCTTTATTAGGTATTCTTACCCCTTATTATTTTCTATTATCCTGGGCATTTTTAAGCGACAGGTTAACGAAATACAAATTTCCCGGCATCAGTGTGAGTTTGCCACATTTCAATCAGTCGGATTGGGCGATTTCCGCCATTATAATTGTATTATTTGCTGCGGCCGTTGGTGTGTTTTTCATACGAAGAAACTTTTTACGTCAGTTAATACAGGCCCGTAAAAGCTGGAACCTTGTGTTTATATATTGTTTCGTAGCTGTATGCATCCCATTTATTAATGCCACACACACCTTTGAATATTGGATATTATGCGCCGTTCCTCTATCCGCATTCGTTGCAGCGGCATTTCTTTATCCCAACAGAAACTGGTTCCCTTCAATACTACACTGGTTAATGGTGGCTTTTGTAATTGCTTTCAGCTACTTCGTTCGATAAATTGGACAGGGATTTGTACCTTTGCCGTAATTATTTTGTTACCGGCTTTTGTGCAAGATTCAACATCGTTGTGTTATGCAATCCCGACAATCATCGGGACTCACTTCAGCGGCAATGCAAAACTGAACAGACAAATACATTACTCATAAAATCATACAAATACCATGAAGTTTGGCGTTGTAGTTTTTCCCGGCTCAAATTGCGATAGGGACATGATAGAGGCCCTTAAAGTTGATCTTAAACAAGAAGTAATTGAGCTTTGGCACAAAGACAAGGACCTAAGCAAGTTTACAACCGATGACTGCATAGTAATTCCGGGTGGTTTTAGTTATGGTGATTACCTGCGTTGTGGAGCCATCGCTAAATTTAGCCCGATGATGCAAAGCGTGGTTGAATTTGCAAAAAAAGGTGGTAAAGTATTAGGTGTTTGTAACGGCTTTCAAATATTATGCGAAAGCGGTTTATTGCCGGGCGCATTATTACGTAACGCACACCAACAATTTGCCTGCAAAAATGTATTTATAAAAGAAACCGCAGCGGAAGGTGGCCTACCATTAAAAATTCCTATTGCACATGGCGAAGGAAGATACCACGCAGATGATAAAACGTTAGAGCAATTAGAAATGCACCGCCAGATAATCTATCGTTATTGCGATGCAGAAGGCAATATCATTGCTACAGCTAATCCTAACGGTGCTATTCACAATATTGCAGGTATTTGCAATAAAGAAAGGAATGTATTCGGCATGATGCCTCATCCTGAAAGAGCAAGTAACGAAGCCTTAGGAAATAAAGACGGATTAAAAGTATTTGAACACTTGTTTCAAATTTGTTAAAAGCGGTTTATTTTATAGCAGCAGAAAACTAATCGTCTGCTGCATCCGTAACTTTATCAAAACAAAATTTGCATGAAGAAAATAATACTAGTAGCAATAACACTGGTTTTAATATTAGGCACGGTTCAGGCGCAATTCACAGTTACAGGAGCTGCGCCCACAGCACCTGCCGTAACATGGTCATTCTCTTCAAAAAAGATAGCAGAAAAAACTTACGAATTACACATGACCGCGACTATTATTAGCGGTTATCATTTATACGCCCAAGTCAATAATGCGGAAGGGCCAGTTCCCACAACATTTACATTTGTAAAAAATCCATTGCTTGAATATACAGGCAAAGTAAAAGAAGTAGGAACACTTGTTTCAAAACTAGAGCCGGTATGGGGTTTTAAAGTAAATTATTTTCAGGACAAAGTAGATTTTGTACAAATAGTAAAATCAAAAGTTGCAGCAGTTGTTGATGCAAAAGGAATAGTAAACTTTATGGTTTGCAACGATAAAAGATGCTTACCTCCAAAGGATGTTAACTTTGATATTAAAATAGGCGGCAACTAATTTTAATTTATTAAGTCCTGCAAAACAGGGCTTTTTATTACCCAAACTTTACAGCTCATGAAGCATCTCTTCTATTCTTTTATACTGTTATCTTTTTTTGCAACAACACAATGTGCAAATGCACAAACAGCAAAACCTGAATGGAAATTTTCTTCTTCAAAAGATAATGCAGGAAATATTGTTCTTAATATACAAGCGACAATTCCTAATGGCACCATCATTTATTCTAACACCAATAAAACCGATCTACCATTAACAACTTTCGATTTTGATAGCAGTATTGCCAATAAAATAAACATCATTTCAACAAATGAAAAAGGCGAATTAAAGAAGAAAGATGCGCAACTCGATGCACAAGTAAATTATTTTGAAAAAATATTGCGCATCGATCTTACATTACAAATAAAAGGCGATCTACCATATATCAAAGGCCATGTAAACTATATGGCTTTTGATGAAAAAGAATTTATAGGACCCGAGCCCGAAGAATTTTATCTAAAAAAACAACCTGATGGAACCTATGCCGGTGGTGAGTTTCAGCTAACTCAGGCAAAAGGAGATGAATTATTATTATCAACAATTGATCTTAATAATCCTATCAATAATTGCGGCATCGGAAAAACTACCGAAACGCATACCGGATTATTTACCATTTTTATTTTAGGATTTTTAGGCGGCCTTTTAGCATTAATTACACCGTGTGTTTTCCCGATGATACCATTAACAGTTTCTTTTTTCACAAAAAAAACGGATAAGTCAACAGGTGTTCGTCATGCCATTTTGTATGGTCTGTTTATCTTCTTGATTTATATATCGTTAAGCATTCCTTTTCATATTGCAGGTGGCGTAAACAAAGAGATCTACAATAATATTTCTACTAATATTTATCTCAATCTTGCATTCTTTATTGTCTTTGTCGTATTTGCCATTTCATTCTTTGGCTATTTTGAAATTGTATTACCGGCAAGTGTTGTCAATAAAACAGATTCAAAAAGCAGCAAAAGTTTTATTGGCATATTTTTTATGGCACTCACATTGGCTATTGTATCTTTTTCTTGTACCGGACCAATATTGGGATCTTTATTAGCAAGCACAGCATCTGGCGGTGCATGGCCATTAACGGCAGGATTAGCAGGTTTCGGCTTTGCACTAGGTTTACCTTTTGCATTGTTTGCGATGTTTCCACAATGGCTCTCTTCATTACCACGTTCGGGCGGATGGTTAAATACTGTAAAAGTTACATTAGGTTTTATTGAATTGGCACTAGCTATCAAATTCTTCTCAAATGCAGACTTAGTGGCACATTGGGGTATTTTAAAAAGAGAACTATTTTTTGCGATATGGATCATAATAAGCCTGTTCAGTTTCGCTTATCTAATAGGTTGGTTCAGTTTTAAAAAACAAATTACTAAGCCGGTAATCACTTTTGGAAGAAAAATAGCCGCCTTTATATTTCTAGCATTTGCATTGTATTTATTACCGGGGCTAACCAATACAAAATATGCAAGACTTAGCCTGGTAAGCGGTTTCCCGCCATCAACCTGCTATAGTATTTACAGTCAGCCTGTAAATTGTGACGAACCATTAAAAGATTATTTCGAAGCTGTAAAACTCGCCAAAGAAGAAAACAAACCAATCATGATAGACTTCACCGGTTATGCCTGCGTGAATTGCAGAAAAATGGAAGAGAATGTTTGGCCTAATCAAAAAGTAAAAGAGTTGATGGATAACTATATTCTTGTATCATTGTATGTTGATGACAAAAGATCATTACCAATTGATCAGCAGCTTTTATACAAAACAAAAGACGGCGTTGAAAAAAAGATAATAACCGTTGGCGATAAATGGGCAACTTTTGAATCCGAAAATTTCAATGCGGTTTCTCAGCCATTATATGTGTTGCTTTCACCAGATGGTAAATTATTAAATCCTCCAGTTGGGTATACACCTGATGCAGATGAATATGCAGAGTGGTTGAAATGTGGGTTGGAAGCATTTAGAAAGTAAATCACCCATTGTTATCCGACAAAGTCAGGATCCCAATGGGTGAAATAAGATTGTAGCAAGTTTTTTAAAGTAGATTTTTTCTTATAAGGCTATTTGTTTTTCATTCATCATTCTGCGTAAGTTAATTAAGCCATAGCGCATACGGCCCAGTGCAGTATTTATATTGCATTTTGTCAATTCTGCGATTTCTTTAAAGCTTAAATCTGCATAATGACGTAAGATGATCACTTCTCTTTGATCTTCAGGAAGCTGATCGATCATTTGTCTTACTTTGTCATTTGTCTGATTTTGCATCATTTTACCTTCAGCGTTAGCATCAGAGAAGTTCAATACTTCAAAAATGTCGTAATCATCGCTGGTTTTGATAGTAGGAATGCGCTTTACTTTTCTGAAATGATCCACACAAAGATTGTGTGCAATGCGAAGCGTCCAAGGTAGGAATTTACCTTCATTAGTATAACGGCCAGCTCTAAGCGTGTCATTTACTCTAATAAATACATCCTGAAATAGATCTTCGGCAAGGTATTTGTCTTTTACTAACAAATAAATAGATGTGTAAATGCGGTCTTTGTAACGATTTACAAGGGTTGAGATAGCGTCAAAATCTCCTTCCATGTAAAGGTGTACCAATTGTTGGTCTGTGTAATTAGTTAGGCATTTCATAAGCTTTACAATTTTTTAGTTTAGGACTGTTGTTACAGAATCTAAAAGAAAAAACATAACGTGCAGGTCTAATTCAAGATATAGGCGTTAGCTTTTTGGTTTAGGTTAATCTTCTAAATGAAAGTTAGTTAAAATTTTTAACAATCCAAATTTTTTTAACATTATTTTTCAATGTTGGAACAATATCTTTTTTTTAGGTTAATCCATCCTTTTTTATTATATTAACTAATCCGGTTTGGATTAAATTTGTACTATTATAATGAAGGAAAAAACAGCCATTAAACCAAAACAACCCGCTCCAACAAAGTCTGTTGACGGTATATTAATAAAAGGCGCCAGGGTACATAATTTAAAAAATGTAACGGTTACCATACCACGAAACAAACTAGTGGTGGTAACAGGCGTATCGGGCTCAGGGAAATCATCTTTAACAATAGATACTTTATTTGCCGAGGGCCAGCGTCGCTATGCCGAGAGCCTCAGTGCTTATGCCCGCCAGTTTATGCAGCGCATGAATAAGCCGGATGTAGATTATATTAAAGGATTGTGTCCTGCCATTGCCATCGAACAAAAAGTAATTACCCGCACACCAAGAAGTACAGTGGGTAGCATGACGGAAGTTTACGATTACCTGCGTTTATTATATGCCCGTGCCGGAAAAACTATTTCTCCTGTTAGCGGAAGGGAAGTTAAAAAAGACGATGTTACAGATGTAGTAAAAGCCATAGACAATTTAAAAGAGGACGATAAGGTTTTATTATTGGTTCCTTTTAAGCAACATGCCAATAGGGATGCAAAGGAAGAATTGAATATTTTATTGCAAAAAGGATTTTCGAGAATTTATATAGAAGGTGGCGAAGTTGTAAGAATTGAAGATGTATTGGAATCAAAAGATCTCCTTAAAAAGGTCGAAGCAAAAAAAACAAAAACATATTTACTGGTTGATCGATTGGCTGTAAAAGATTTTGATGAAGATGATAAACACCGCATCAGCGATTCTGTAAATACTGCATTTTATGAAGGTGAAGGCGAAATGATGCTGGAGATAAACGGCAAAAAAATCCTCCATTTCAGTAATAAATTTGAACTGGATGGAATACAATTCGAGGAACCGGTTCCTAACCTATTCTCATTTAATAACCCTTATGGCGCCTGCCCTACTTGCGAGGGCTTTAGCCAGGTTTTAGGCATAGATGCTGACTTGGTTATCCCAAACAAGCAATTAAGCGTTTATGAGGGCGCAATTGCCCCCTGGAAAGGCGAAAAACTAGGTTTATGGAAAGAACGCTTCATAAAAGCGGCCAAAAACTTCGATTTTCCTATTCACAAGCCAATTATCGACCTAACAAAGGAACAATACAACGTTTTATGGGAAGGAAATAAGCACGCTTATGGCATTGATGACTTTTTTAAAGAAGTCAATCAAAATTTATACAAGGTTCAATATCGTGTTTTATTGAGCAGGTACAGAGGTAGAACGCTTTGTCCGGATTGTAAGGGCTATCGCTTACGCAAAGAAGCACTATATGTACAAGTTGGCGGAAAACATATCGGTGAATTATGCGAGCTGCCTGTTAAAGATCTGCAAGTATGGTTCGATAAATTAAAACTAAGTGCATACGATGAGCAATTAACCAAAAGGATCTTGACCGAAATTCATCATCGCCTCAAAACATTGTTAGATGTTGGTCTGGGCTATCTTACTTTAAACAGGTTAGCCAATTCATTAAGTGGCGGGGAGAGCCAGCGGATACAATTAACGCGCAGTTTGGGCAGTAACCTTACTAATTCATTATATATTTTAGATGAGCCGAGTATTGGCTTACATAGTCGTGATACCGAACGTTTGATAAATGTATTGAAAGAATTAAGAGATCTGAATAATACCGTAGTTGTTGTAGAACATGATGAAATGATGATGCGCGAGGCAGACTATATTATTGATATGGGACCGTTAGCAAGTCATTTAGGTGGCGAATTAGTGGCAGAAGGAAATTATGATGAGCTGATCGCTAATCCAAAAAGCTTAACAGGCAAATATTTAAAAGGTGAATTAAAAATTGAGGCGCCACAAAAATTACGCAAATGGAACAGCAGTATTGTTGTTGAAGGCGCCAGACAAAACAATTTAAAGAATATCACAGTAGAATTTCCATTAAATGTTTTTTGTGTTGTTAGTGGTGTAAGTGGAAGCGGTAAAACAACTTTGGTAAAACAGATTTTATATCCAGCCCTGCAGAAAATAAAAGGAGAAATTGTTGAGAAGGCCGGCATATTTAAAGCAATAACCGGCGGTATAGAATCCATTTCGCAAATAGAAATGGTGGACCAGAATCCGATTGGTAAATCATCAAGAAGCAATCCTGTCACTTATATTAAAGCTTATGATGAAATAAGAGAATTATTCAGCAGTCAGCCTTTGAGTAAGATGCGCGGATTTTTACCCAAACATTTTTCTTTTAATGTTGATGGTGGCAGATGCGATGCCTGCAAAGGTGAAGGCGAACAAATTGTAGAAATGCAATTCTTGGCAGATGTACATTTAACCTGCGAAATTTGTGGTGGCAAAAAGTTTAAAGAAGAAGTTTTAGAAGTTACTTACAACGGAAAAAACATTTACGAAATATTAGAGTTGAGTGTTGATGAAGCCATCGAATTTTTTAAAGATGAAAAGGATGTAGCAAAAAAAATACAACCATTAACCCATGTTGGTTTAGGTTATATCAAACTCGGACAATCAAGCAATACACTATCAGGTGGTGAAGCGCAAAGAGTTAAGCTTGCTTCATTTTTAGGCAAAGGAAAATCGCAGGGAAATATCTTATTCATTTTTGATGAACCCACAACAGGGCTTCACTTTCATGATATAAAAAAATTGCTCACTTCTTTTAATGCGCTGATAGAACAAGGACATACGATCTTAGTAATTGAACACAATACAGATGTAATTAAAAGTGCCGATTGGGTAATTGATCTTGGACCTGAGGCTGGTGATATGGGCGGCAATTTGGTATTTGCAGGTAAACCTGCTGATTTGAAAAAATGTAAGGAAAGTTATACTGGCAAGTTTTTATAGAACCACTGAGACACTGAGGTCACTAAGAAACACTGAGTGTTTTGTTATTAAAAAAGCGATAGTTTAATCTATCGCTTTTTTAATATATTTTATTTTATCCGCACTCAGTGTTTCTTAGTGACCTCAGTGTCTCAGTGGTTTCACCTATCGTAACCGATCACTCTTCTTCACCAAATTTTCATCCTTATTAATTGCTTGTCCTGCTATTACAAAAAGCAATATAATAGCTGAATGTAGCATAGATGTTAATGAATAAGAACCTTGCGTAAAAGTCTTCACTTTGCTGTAATAAAGAAATATCAGCACAGCTTCTAACAAAATTGCAGCTACGCACAAACGTAATTGCAGCACTCTTTGTTTGTATAAAAAAAGAATTACCAACGCTAATAAGGAGACTAAAGCTGTAATGATCAAAATAGCATTCCCGCCCGTTGTTCCTGTCAATTGTTGATAGGTACCATCAGCAATACTTCCACTGTAATAAGGCAATTTAAAAGTTAAGAAGGCACAAATGGACGCTAACAATAACCAGATAGATTGTATTCTTTGAATCATATATTTGAATTTATATTAAAAAGTAAAAACCGGTATAATTTACGCCGGTTTTTACTTTTGGGTTTTATTTTTTACTTATTCATTTGTTAACCTAATTCAGGATACAAAGGAAACTGGTGCATAAATTCTTTTACTTGTCCTTTAATAGTAGCTAATGCTTTTTCATCATCCGCATTCAATAAAGCTGTATCGATAATATCTACAATGAATGACATGTGCCCTTCTTTTAATCCACGGGTAGTGATAGCAGGTGTACCTACACGAATACCGGAAGTTACGAATGCGCTTTTATCATCAAAAGGAACCATGTTTTTGTTTAAAGTAATATCAGCCTGTACAAGTGCCTGTTCTGCTTTTTTACCACTGATATTTTTATTGCGAAGATCGATCAGCATTAAATGATTATCTGTACCACCGCTAATGATCTGGTAACCTTTACTTGTAAATGCCTTAGCCATTGCCTGTGCATTTAATTGTACTTGTTTTGCATAAGCAGTGTATTCATCTGTCAATATTTCTCCAAATGCAATTGCCTTAGCAGCTATCACATGTTGTAACGGACCACCTTGAGTACCTGGGAAAACAGCCATATCGATAAGGTTACTCATCATACGGGTATTACCTTTTACATCTTTCAATCCAAAAGGATTTTCGAAATCTTTTTTCATCATGATAACACCACCGCGAGGTCCGCGTAACGTTTTATGTGTAGTTGATGTAACAAAATGGCAATGATCAAAAGGATAAGATAACAGTCCTTTAGCAATCAATCCTGCCGGATGAGCAATATCTGCCATTACAAAAGCGCCAACTTCATCAGCTACTTTTCTAATTCTCGCGTAATCAATATCACGACTATATGCACTTGCTCCACAAATGATCAATTTTGGTTTAACAGCTCTTGCTTGTTTTTCCAACATGTCATAATCTATCAAGCCTGTTTCTTTTACCACACCATAAAAATGTGGTTTGTATATTTTACCACTAAAGTTTACTGCAGATCCATGAGTTAAATGTCCGCCCATGCTTAAATCAAGACCTAAAATATTATCGCCCGGCTGTAATATAGCCAGCATTAATGCTCCGTTTGCTTGTGCACCACTATGCGGTTGCACGTTAGCATATTCAACATTGAAAATTTGTTTTAATCTGTCAATAGCCAGTTGTTCTGTCTGATCAACAATTTCGCAACCTGCATAATATCTTCTGCCCGGATAACCTTCGGCATATTTATTTGTCATTACTCCGCCCATTGCTTCCATCACTTGCAATGATGTAAAGTTTTCAGACGCGATCAACTCCAATCCGTGACGTTGACGTTCTAATTCCTGTCTAATTAAATCAAAAACCAATTGATCTCTTTTCATATTTATTTAAAATTATTCCGCAAATATACAAACGCTTCATTACATATTCAGGCAGATTGTCTTAATACAAAAGCCATTATAAGCACTGTTTTAGCTAAAATTCCCTATTTTCACACCTTGTTACACATCTACTTTACACTAAAAACCCCTTTTGGGGTATTGGCATGAAGGCAATAATCCCCGTTGCGGGCGCAGGCACTAAATTGAGGCCGCATACATACACACAGCCAAAGGCGTTAATGCCGTTGGCGGGCAAAACTATCCTAAGTATTATTATTGATCAATTGCACGAAGCTGGTATCAATGATTTTATTTTTATTGTAGGATACCTGGGTGAAAAAATTCAGAATTACGTAAACGCAAAATACCCACATCTTAATAGTCATTTCGTTTATCAAAACGAGCGTTTTGGTACGGGGCATGCGATAGACCTTGCCAGCGAAATTGTAGGTGATGATGAAGTTTTTATTGTACTGGGTGATACCATTGCCGAGTATAATGTGAAGGAAGTTTTGGATTCTCCGTTTTCTATGTTAGGCGTTAAAAAAGTAGATGATCCTCGAAATTTTGGTGTGGCTGAAATTGAAGAAGATGGTATCATCAGTCGCGTAGTAGAAAAACCTGCTATACCAAAAAGCAATATGGCGCTTATTGGTATTTATAAAATAAAAGAAACGGCTGTAATGTTTTCTTGTCTGCAAAAAATAATAACCAAGGCGAGACAAACACACGAAGAATTAAGTTTAACGGATGCTCTTGAATGCATGATCCAAAGTGGCGCTCAAATAAAAGCATTTAAAGTACAAAGCTGGTTTGATTGTGGTAAAAAAGAAAGTCTCCTTGAATCGAACGCAACACTATTAAAAAAATCCGGCAGTACTATTCCTGATATAGGGAAATATGAAAACACGATCATCATCCCTCCCGTTAGTATTGCTGAAGGATGTGATATTAAAAACTCTGTAATAGGCCCCAATGTTGCTATTGGAGAAAACACCATTTTAAATTATACCATCGTAAAAGATTCCATCATCGGTTCGTACTCTAAACTATATGATGTAGTGCTTGATGACTCATTAATAGGAAGTGATACTCAAATTAAAGGAGAGACCCGGTCGCTGAATATTGGTGATGATACAGAGATCGACCTTGGATAATTATTATATTTGAACAGTTTTATTGTAAATCAACTCATAACAGATGTACTGTATTGTAAAGTTTTTGGTTAAAAAAAAGGCAACTGCGTTATTTTTTTTAGTGGCCTTATTTTCTTTTTCTGCTTATGCGCAGCAAATAACACCTTCCCAACAGTCTCTCAATGCGCCATCAGGAAATTCTGAATCTACCCAAAAAAATATCTTTCAGGATCAAAACCAACAACAAATAGAAGCCGGCACTGATAGAAATAAATTTGAAACAGTCGACCAAAAAAGAAATAGCGACAGCATTAAGAGAGAGAGTATTCGTCAAGCCAAATACTCTCCTGATCAAACTTATGGTGCAGATATTTTTACAAGTGCAGCTATGTATGATGTTAGTGAACTATCAACGCCACCTTTAGATTATCCTATCGGTGTTGGTGACCATATCATTGTTGCTTTATGGGGCGGCGGTGAATACCAGGAAGATTATGTTGTTGCAAGAGATGGTTCGATATTTCCTGCGGGAATAGGTAAGATAACAGTGCAAGGTTTAACATTTGAAAATGCAAGAGCAATTATTTATGCAAAATTTAAAAGTTCGGTTCCCGCATCTACACATATTCAGGTAACATTAGGACAACCAAGATCGATCAATATAAATGTTGCAGGAGAAGTAGTAAATCCGGGACCTGTAACAGTTTCTGCCTTCTCTAATGCATTTAACGTTATTGGTTTGGCTGGTGGTATTACAGAGTTCGGAAATCTAAGAAACATCCAGGTTAAAAGAGAAGGTAAAGTAATTGAAACACTCGATGTGTATGAATACCTTAATTCAGGAAAAATAGGTCAGGATATTTATTTACAAAACAATGATTTTGTATTGGTAACATTCGTTGATAAAAAAGTATTGGCTACAGGTCCTTTTAAAAGGCCAATGTATTATCAGTTAAAGAAAAATGAAGGGGTAAAAGCATTACTTAAATATTCAGGGGGGCTTAGTTCTGATGCTAATTCTTCAGGCATAAAAGTGATCAGTACATCTAAAGAAAAACAAGTAATTCGTGATGTTAATGTAACTATCTTATTAAATAATGCTGCAGCTGATTATCCTTTAGCTGATGGAGATATTGTAAAAGCCACCCTCATCAAACCGGGCATCAGTAACAAAGTAGAGTTAAAGGGAGAAATTCGTTATCCTGGTATTTACGAAATAAAAGAAGGCGATCATTTATTTGATTTAATTGATCGTGCCGGCGGCATTACAAAAAATACTTACTTGCATAGAGCTTATGTTTTTAGAGGTGCCGGAGATTCTACTATTCTTAAACCGGAAAGGATAGAGATCGATTTGAATGACTTTGCTAAAAACGATGCAACTAGTCCTGATAATATTTTGTTACAGGTAAATGATGTAATTCAGTTATTTGGGAACAATAGTTTTGGAGAGGAACAATATGTACAGATCTCTGGCGAAGTACGTAAAGAGATTGGTAAGACTCAAATGTATGCAGGTATGACATTGGAAGATCTGTTGTACTTAGCGGGCGGATTAAAACCTTCTGCGGAATATGGCCGGTTAGAAATTTCAAGCATTGTAGATGGTGATTCTACAAAGGGAGGTATAAAATCAACAAGAACCATCGTAAAATCTTACGCTATTTCGCCTGATCTCCAACTCGATTCTTCTGCAGCAAAAGTTTTGCTAAAACCATTCGATGAAGTATTTGTCCGCAAAAATCCTACTTTTCAATTGCAACAAAATGTTGAGCTAGCAGGACTGGTTAAATACCCAGGTAATTATTCAAAAATAAATCCGAACGAAAGACTAAGCTCTTTTATTAAAAGAGCCGGTGGTTTGAAGGATAATGCCAATATTGATGGTGCCATATTATACAGAAACAAAACAGATGAGTTT
>DATHNB010000182.1:0-7368 GCA_035486495.1 Ferruginibacter sp.
GATCTGGAAGTGCCGAATGCAATAAGTGAGTTTCAATATCTATCCGAATTAAAAAAAGTTGCTGCAAAAAATAAAGTTTTTAAAAGTTATATCGGTCAGGGTTATAATGATACCATTACACCAAGTGTTATTTTAAGAAATGTTTTTGAAAATCCGGGGTGGTACACACAGTACACACCATACCAGGCAGAAATTGCGCAGGGGCGTTTAGAAAGTTTATTGAATTACCAAACTATAGTAAGTGATTTAACGGGTTTGCCTATTGCCAATGCTAGCCTGTTAGACGAAGGAACCGCTGCCGCAGAAGCCATGACAATGTTGTTCAATCACAAGAACAGAAATCATGATGATATTACGGCTCCGAAATTTTTTGTTGATGAAAAAATATTCGCACAAACAAAAGATGTTTTAATAACAAGAGCAACACCGATTGGTATTGAATTGGTATTTGGCGATTTTAGAACGATTAAATTAGATGAATTGTATTTCGGTGCAATTGTGCAATATCCAAATAGTGATGGAGCGATTATTGATTACCGTGAGTTTATTGATAAAGCACACGCAGTAAATGCAATGGTTGTAATGGCAACTGATCTATTGGCACTCACCTTATTAACTCCTCCGGGAGAATTGGGGGCAGATGTTGCTATTGGTTCTTCACAACGTTTTGGTGTGCCGATGGGATTTGGTGGTCCGCATGCAGCATTCTTCACAACGAAAGATGAATTCAAAAGAAATATTCCGGGCCGTATTATTGGCGTAAGTATTGATGCACAGGGTAACCGTTGTCTGCGTATGGCTTTGCAAACGCGTGAGCAACATATCAGAAGAGAAAAAGCAACAAGTAACATTTGCACGGCACAAGCATTGTTAGCAAATATGGCTGCAATGTATGCAGTGTATCATGGCGCAGCTGGATTAAAAACTATTGCTAAGAGAACACACGTGCTTGCACAAAATTTAGCAATAGAATTAAAGGCATTAGGCATCGAACAGATCAATGCAGGTTATTTTGATACATTGAAAATAAAAGTGGCAGATGTTGCGAAATTAAGATCGACAGCAGAACAACATGAAATGAATTTTAATTATTTCAAAGATGGCACTGTTGGAATTAATGTAGATGAGACAACTACTTTAAATGATATCGACGCAATTGCGAAAGTGTTTGGTAAAACAAAATCGGAAAATAAACCGCCGGTTGTGGGTGATTTAAGTATCCCTGCATCGTTGGTTCGTACATCAAAATATTTAGTTCACTCAGTTTTCAACACACATCACAGCGAGAGCCAGATGATGCGTTACCTCAAGTTTTTAGAAAATAAAGATCTGAGTTTAAATACATCAATGATAAGTTTGGGAAGTTGTACGATGAAATTAAATGCAGCAACAGAATTGATTCCCGTGAGCTGGCCGGAATTCAGCAAACTACATCCGTTTGCACCAACCAATCAAACCGAAGGTTATTTACAGATCATTAAAGAGTTAGAGAATTATTTAAGTAAGATAACGGGTTTTGCTGCAACGTCATTGCAACCCAATAGCGGAGCACAGGGTGAATATGCGGGTCTACTAACAATCAGGGCATATCATGAAGCAAGAAACGAAGGGCATAGAAATGTTGTATTAATTCCAATTAGTGCACATGGAACAAATCCTGCAAGTGCAGTAATGGTGGGTATGAAAGTAGTAGTTACTAGATGTGATGATGCGGGTAATATTGATGTTGAAGATCTAAAAGCACATGCACTTGAACATAAAGATGATTTAGCGGCTTTAATGGTTACCTATCCTTCAACACATGGTGTGTTTGAAGAAAGTATCAAAGAAATTTGCGATATCATTCATCAATATGGCGGACAAGTTTATATGGACGGTGCTAACATGAATGCACAAGTGGGTTTAACAAGTCCTGGTTTAATTGGCGCTGATGTTTGCCATTTGAATTTGCATAAAACTTTTGCAATACCTCATGGTGGTGGAGGTCCGGGTGTTGGCCCAATTTGCGTTGCGCCACAATTGGTTCCTTATCTACCGGGACATATAAATCTTAATGGTCAAACAACGAATATTCATGCGGTAAGTGCTGCACCTTATGGTAGTGCAAGTATTTTATTAATTAGTTATGCTTACATTAAATTATTAGGAGCAACGGGTCTTCGAAAAGCGACTGAGTATGCGATCTTGAATGCTAATTACATGAAATCGAGATTAGAGAAGTATTATAAAATATTATACACCGGTAAAAATGGAACGGCAGCGCATGAATTTATCGTAGACTTGCGTCCGTTTAAAACAAGTGCCGGTATTGAAGCAGAAGATGTTGCTAAAAGATTAATGGATTATGGTTTTCATGCACCAACATTATCTTTTCCGGTTGCAGGAACATTAATGATCGAACCAACTGAAAGTGAAGATAAGGCGGAGTTAGATCGTTTTTGCGATGCATTGATCAGTATTTATCTTGAAATAAAAGCGATTGAAAGTGGCGTTGCAGATAGTAAGGATAACCTATTAAAGAATGCACCGCACACACAATATATCATTTGTAATAATGAATGGAAGCATCCTTATACCAGAGAAGAAGCTGCTTATCCGTTATTCTTTGTAAAAGAAAATAAATTCTGGCCAAGTGTTAGTCGTGTTAACAATACACATGGTGATAGAAATTTAATATGTACTTGCGAACCAACAGAAGCGTATGTGAATTAGAAATAATTCTCATGCAAAGTAGCCGCTAGTTAAATAAGTAAGGCGCAAGGAGAAATCTTTGCGCCTTTGCGTGAAAACTCCTTTAACTTTTATTTAAGAAATTTCGGTATCACTCATTATGTAATTGATTTTTTTATTGCATCCTATAAAAAAATCAATTATGAAAAAATATATCTTCTTCCTGTTAACATTGATATGTAGTTACACAGCGAACGCAAAAAGCGGCGATGATAATAATAAAGTAAGATCAACTCTTACAACGGTAACGGTGTATAAAGTAGGTGCTGAATTAACGCATACAGCAAAAGCGGATGTAGCACAAGGGAATAGCCAACTCATTATCGAAAATATTAGCAATAGTGTAGATATAAATAGTATTCAGGTGAACTGCAATGGCAATGTAACTATCATGGGTGTTGAGTTTGGTACAGATAATTTACAAGATGAAATAAAAACGCCGGAAATAAAATCGCTGGAAGATTCTGTAGAGAAAGTAAACAAGAACTTAAGCAAAGTAAAAACGAATATTGATATTTTAAAAGATCTGTTAGGTGTATTAAAATCAAACCGTGAAATTAAAGGTTCACAAACTGGGTTAAGTGTGGTCGAGTTAACAAAGCTGATGGATTATTATCAATCAAAATCAATATCGTTACAAGATCAATTAGACGCGTTGAATGATAAGCAGACAAAATTAACAGAGCTGGTAGATAAATTAACCGATCAGATAGCTGAAGAAGAAAAGAAGAATACAAAACAAACGGGCAAATTAATATTGCAATTAAATTGTGCAGAAGCGGGTAAATATGATTTTACCATTTCATATATCACACAAAATGCTTATTGGGAGCCATTCTATGCTTTAAAAGCAGATAATATAAAAACTCCTTTACAAATAATATATCGTGCAAAAATTTATCAGACAACAGGTATAGATTGGAAACAAGTTAAATTGAGTTTGTCAACTTCAACGCCAAATGAATCTGGCAACGCGCCAACTTTAGATGCTTGGTTTTTAACCTATATTTATCCGGCATATAGAAAATATGAAGACAAAAAAGTTTCGGCAGTATTGGAAGGTCGGGTTGCCGGAGTAGATATTACTCAAGATGGAGAACCTGGCGCCACCTCTCAAATATCAATAAGAGGAGTTTCTTCATTAAATCAACCCTCTCCTTTGTATATTATTGATGGGGAAATAGCAACTGGTGACGAAGGAAAAAATATTAAACCGACGGATATTAAAAGTATAAATGTATTAAAAGATGAAGATGCTACAACAGTCTATGGTGCGGCAGCAGCCGGAGGCGTAATTGAAATAACGCTTAAGCATGGCATGGATGATTATACTGCGGTGTCAGACAAAGAACTAAATGTAACTTTTGATATCGATCTTCCTTATGACATTCCAACTAATGGAAAAGCACAGACAGCGGAATTAAAAAAATATAGCGTTCCTGTTGACTACAAGTTTTTCTCAATACCTAAGTTAGATAAGCAAGTGTATTTGCTGGCGCAGATATCAGATTGGGAAAAGCTGAATTTGTTACCTGGAGAAGCAAATATCATTTTTGAAGGTACATATATCGGCAAATCATTTATCGATCCATCTTCTACAGATGATACACTTAAATTAACAATGGGCGTAGATAAAAGGGTAGTAGTTACAAGAGAAAAATTAATGGATTTTAGTAGCATTAAGTTTTTAGGTGCTAACAAAAAACAAATATTTACCTACGAGACAACCGTAAAAAATAATAAAAAAGACGCTATTGATATTTCAATAAAAGATCAATATCCTATTTCTCAAAATAAAGAGATAGAAGTAGAATTGTTAGAAAGTAAAGAAGCCAGAGTAAATACAGAAACCGGTGAATTAAACTGGAATCTTAAATTAGCAGCAGGGGAAGTGAAGAAAATAAGAATTAGTTACAGCATAAAATATCCAAAAGATAAAATACTGAACTTGAATTAGTTTTACGCAAAGTAAAATAGGTTTAATACAGAAGCCGCAAAGAAATTTTGCGGCTTCTCATTTCTTTGAGTCTTTGCATGAAAAATTCCATAAAATTGTTAACTTGATGAATAAATAATAATATGAGCGATCAATATGTAGTTCCGGCACAAACAAGAATTGGACACGTACATTTAAAAGTATCAAGCATAGAAAAATCGCTTGAATTTTATCGTGATCTTCTTGGTTTTAAAGTAATGATGATGTATAGCGATCAGGCTGCGTTTATTTCTGCAGGCGGTTATCATCATCATATAGGTTTAAATACATGGCACAGCAAAGGGTTACCACCGGCGCCCATTAATAGTGTTGGCTTATATCACACAGCTATTTTGTATCCTACAAGAAAAGATCTTGCTGTTATTTTTGATCGTATTCGTAGAGCCTATTATCCAATTACGGGAGCTAGTGATCATGGTGTTTCACAAGCAATCTATTTGAATGATCCTGATGGCAATGGTGTAGAGTTATACTGGGACAGGCCCATAGAACAATGGCCCAAACAGGCTGATGGTTCTTTAGATATGTTTACTGCAGCATTAGATCTGGAAGATCTTTTGAAAGAAGTAGAAAGTTAAGTTTACTCAATCACTTCAAATAACAACAATTGTGTTTTTTGAAAAATGCTAAAATTATTATCTGCAATAAACAATAATGTTTTATGTCCATTAGGTAATGTTGGTCCGAATGTTACGCCTTCAATATTATCAATATAAATACCAAGGCTATCCATATCCAACAATAATTTTTTCGTTGCAGGAATAAAAGGTTTGTCTGTTTTTGATAATGACGAGATGTTATTAATATCAGTAGCACCGTTCAGATCTACAGTAAATAATCTTGTCGAGCAACCTAATCTTCCGGTAGAATAGGAGCGTTCTATCAATAGCAATTTGTTATCATCAATCGTAAGTATATCAGGGATGCCATTCATTTTAAATGCTCCGACAGGATTTGCCGGATGAGGTATCGGAGATATTTTGTAAGCATACTGCGCAATATTCTTTTTGCTGGTGATATCAAATTTTAGAATTCTTGTGTAAGTATTATTATCTGTAATATCGGCTCGTGGCCCATCTTCATACAAAGGCTCTTCAACATCAACAAAAAGTGTTTTATAATTATCAGCAAAAGTCAATCCTTCAAAAACAGCATTTTGTCTTGGTCCTTTTTCTATTGCCTGCATTTTCAGATTTGCCGGTATGATAAAACTATCAATAAATTTTCCTTCAGTCGAAACACTAATAACTGTTGGATCTTCTAGTATTGTGTCTTTTGCATTTACAATTCTTTCACCTTCACTGCTCCATACTAATTGTTTATTGATCGGGTCATATCGCATTGCTTCGGGATCTGGCGTGTGATAAGGATCTTGTTTACTATTAGGATAAACCTTGCCGCTAGGTTGTAACATATTTTTTACATCAACAAAACAAAGACTGTCTATTCCGTTTTGGGTAAGCAAGATTTTAGCTACATAAAAGCGTGCGGGATTTTTATCGCTTCTATCATCGCTTATCATGTAATAGAGTTTAGAGGCTGTATCGTAATCAATGCCAGATAATCCTCCAACAACTGTATTTTTGTAAATATAATTTAGAGGAACAATATATTGTCCCAACAGTTTTATACTGCTGATATTCGGCGCAATTTGCTGCTGGGCAATTGTTTTTGTGGCGGAAAATAATATTATCATCAATAGATAACAATACAACGGCAATGAGCGTAAAGTGAATGAATGCATATCAATTGTAAAGTTGAGAAATAAAGTTAAAAAAAATCCCGGCACAAAGCCGGGATAAAGATTTGATAATATTGGTAGACTAAGGAGCAGGTGTAACAAATTTGAAATTACTATTAATGTAATCGGTAATTTCTTTTCCTTTGACAGCGCCTATTTTATCTAAGGATGATTTTATTTTTTTATCAGTAAAAGTCCTGTAGTGTGCCGGGATTATCTGACTAAATGTTATTACATAATCAATTGCTTCTTTTATTTTGCTTAGGTCATTAACCTTTGATAGGTAATCACAAAAAGTTGCTGTCATATCATATTTATCCTGCCCGGGAGGTAAGTTGTTATAATGATCCGCAACGATATCAAAATCTTCTGCTTTCCCATGTTTGATAATTACTGCAGTAACGGCATCTCCTAAAGCTCCTTTCGCATCTGCACTATATTGTTTAGCTAACTCGTAAGCTTTATCAGGTTGTAAGCTGGTTAAACCTTGTAATGCCGCGCCTGCAACGCTGTAAGATGAATCGGTGACATTTTTTGTAAAGATATCGAGATAGGTAGGTTTGCCTGTTTGTACTAGAAACAAAATGGCCGCGGCTTTTGCCTTTTTATCCTTTTCTGTAGTGGCCATTTTTTCTATTGCGTCAATCACTTTCTGATCGGGTGGTGATTTTTGTTCTGCCAATTTATTGATAGTTAGCGTACGTAATCCGGCATATTTATCAGTTAAGCCCAATGCCAATTCTTTCATGCTTGTCGAATCAAAATAATTCAATGCTTCTAATCTGTCTAAATAATTAGGGGCATTTTTATATTGAAAAATATAGTTGGCAGCCGTTTTGTTGTCTGTTTTTTGACACAGTAACATTTTATCGGCATCTACATTAATAAGATCTGGATTTGA
>DATHNB010000183.1:0-27409 GCA_035486495.1 Ferruginibacter sp.
TGCAGCAAAAATTATATTAATACACCACGACTTCTGTGTTTCGTTAGTATTTGTCGAGAAATCACGAAGCCCCAACACTGCTAGAGTAATTGGTCTATCATAAAATACATTTACATTATCAGACAGATATTGATCATAACATATTTGCCAAGTTGAGAATTCCAAAATTTCTTTATTCTCATACGCTTTTGAAAGTTGACTTGCGTAATCCATTGATTTAGCTTCTGCCTCAAAATGATCTCTATTTGACTCCATAAATTTATTTACATCTTCGTCGTATTCTGCTTGAATAATAAAGCCGCCCAATTCTTTATTATAGTCTCTAACTTTATGATTTCTAATATCTATTTCGGTAAGAGTCTTTTTCCATATTATATCTTCCTGTGGATTAGTGGTTTTAAGTTTATCAAATATTTCATGGATTTCTTTATTTAATTTCCTAATATTAAATTGATAGTCTAATATAAAATCTCTTAATCCTCTTGTATACTTTTTTCTATGCGGTAATTGGCTAGATTCCCAACATTCCTTTTGAGCAAAAGGTAAATCCATATCCACTGTGCAAAGTGATGTTACTTCTTGAAGTGCACGATTTAAATCCCATTCATAAAATTCTTCTACAGTCAATAATGGGAGCATTGCTTCTTCCACTTCTTGTGGATACGCTATTGCTACACTCATTAGAACACTTGTCAATGCGACATTATTGCTATTTTGTAGGGCATAATCAAACATGAACTTTAGATTCGCTCTACTTATTTCTGTTTTTTTATTTGCTGTATCAAATAAAAATTTTTCTAAGCTTATTAATAAACTTTCAAGAGCATAGTGGGTGACAGTTGTTCCTCTATATGCCGACCATAATTCAGAACCTCCCCATTGTACCTTTTTTGTATGATCTTGCAATTCTACTTCTATTTGCATTAGATTATGCTTATAATCACAATCTGCTTCAACATAAAAATTAACTGAGTAATTAATAAAATCTACAATAAATTTTAACCCAATTAAGGGGTGATACATTAGAAGATTATATAAAGGCGTTTTGTAAATTCCCGGTGGAAAGAAATCAGATTTATCTTCTATACCCCAACATTTCCCATCCGTTAAAGTATATCCACCCATCATTGCGGCAATACTTCCTGGTGGCGGTTCTTCAATAGGTCGTAATTTCCATTCTTTCCAAGCAGTGTCAATTATTAATTCAGGCATCTCTTTCAATAGACGCCAGTTCCTTATACCTGAAAGACAATTATCAATTACATTTTCATAAAATGAATTCAATTTCCATGAATTTGCTTCTTCATTTTTAAATGCCCTTTCAACAATTTGACTTATTTCATCTTTCGCAATTGCAACGAGGTTAAATAAAATTGCAACAAGATTTTCTCCTTTTTCTTTTATATATCTTCCTTGCCAAAATTCATCTCCTTGTTCAATTTGATTAATATAATAGCAAACTATTGCTTTTGCATTAAAAAATTCTTTTTCAGTAACTGCTGTATATTGAAATAGAAGTTTATAATTCCAGTCTCCAAGAAAATTAACAACTGACATCCTAAGGTTGTTCAATTCATCAATATGCTTATTAATAAAAAGTAAAGACTCTTGCCAAGCAGAACCTATTGGAATCAAGAAAGTAAAATTCCTATTACTCTCTTTGCAGCAGGTTTTTATAAGATGTAAGCATCTATTTAAAAAACTAAAATTGTTTTCAAGCAATTCGTTTTCAAAATTTAAAAAAAATGAACTGCTATTTTCCGATTTAAAAACCGCTATTAACAATTCGTCTGTCCAGTATCTTTCTATTGAATCATCATTTAGGGTTGCCTTAATAAGATTATTTACTTTACTGTTGTCATCAAGCAAATAGTCTTCAACCCATAAACGAAAAGCACGCCTTATCGCTGGTTCATTTCCCAGTTTTTCAAACAAATCCTTGGGCTTGGCATTGTCTTCATAAATTGTAGAAACGTACCTTACCAATGCCCAATCCTCTAAAATATCATGAGAAGGAGCATATCTCCTATTTTGATCTTCCTGCAAAACGATTTCATCTTTCTCTAGAGTAAGAATGGCTTCGGCATCTGATTGTTCTGGTTGGGTAAAAAGCTTCATTTCTTTTGCTCGTTTAACTGCAATCTCCATAAATGCTTTTTCTCTTTTAATAGGGAGGCCATTCTTTGTATTCAAAACGTCTACAACCAAAGAATTCCAAAGCTTTTGCTTAAAATCAACAAGTGAAATATTTGAATAATTATCTGTTGATTTATGCAAGGCTGTTATTGCAAAATCTAGATATTTAGGACTTTGAAGAAGTGCTTTAATTTTATCATTCTTAAGTACATCGACTAGCTGAGGATATTTTCCAGAAACGAGGTTTAACTCTTCGTTATCTAGTGGTAACAATTCGACTACACCTAAAATGCTTTTATCCAATCCGAATTTTTGAATTATAAGATCAATAGCATATTTTCTGGATGAGGTAATAATCTTTATGTTAGGAAATTCATGTGATATACCCAGCAATTGCTTAAATGCACATTCAGGATCAGCTTCTAACAATTTTTCCAAACTGTCAATAAAAAGTATTTTATCAGGAATTAGAGAGATGCATGAAAAAATATCTTGTAAAGTTTCATTAACACCCTGACTTGAGAATACATTAGCAATATGTGGTTGATTAAACTGATCTGCCCTAAAAACAAATATACTTGCCTTGGGGAAATCGTCTTTTAATAAATCTTTGATTTCTGAAGATTTGCCTGCGCCTGGCTTTCCTGTTACAATCGTCATTTGGAAGGTACTAAGAGAATCTATTATATCCTCTTTACTTTTTAACCGATTAATGTGCAGGTCACCAATTGTATTTTTAAGAGGTTTAAGAATTGCGGAACTATCACTCCTAAGTTTTTCAACGGCTTTGAAATATGGATTTAATTTTTCAATTGAAAAATTCTTATATAATTCTTCTTGTTGGACACTTTCTGTAGTTACGTTCCCTCCATCTTTATTTAATTTGGAAGCAAAAGAAAAAATATCATTCCATATATCTTTTTCATTTTGGCTAGACTCTTTCTTTTTTGATAGTTTTATTAAATTTAGAAAGTAGGATTCATCGACACTTCCCGTATTTAAAAAGTCATATTCTAAAACATCTGAACACTTTAAGAATTCCCAAATCTCTTTATCTGTAAGAGCTATATTGTTATTTGATTCTTTTAGGCATTCCCTAAACACTTCTAACTTTTCTCTTTTTGCTTTTATACGATTAACTTCAGTTACAAAATCAGTTTCCGTTGCGTGAGTACTTGCCCAATTAAAAAGTGACTTTAGATGGTTTCGTTCTTCTTTGGTTAACCCATTTTTTACTATAATTAATTTATCTTTTGTTTTATCGAAAATAGATGCATCATTATAATCTTTCCAAAAACTTTGTATTACTTCTTTAAAAATTTCATTTCCTAGTGTAAAGGAAATATCATGTTTGATTTGTATTAATAGCCTGTGTTTTCCTAATGTCGACTTAGAAACAATTAATAAATCATCTGTTGCGTAACCTTTGTTAGTATTCTGGAAACCGACTTCAATTATTTCATTAATAGGTAAGCATGGAGCATTACCTCTAATGATTAATGTAGTTAGAAATGCAGTTTGAACAGATTGTTCAAAGTTTGTTCCACCACCGCCTTTTTGAAATACACTCCCTTTATCTGACATGATTATTTCTCTCTTTAATGTAAAAATAAAATAGTCAAGACTAAGTCTGACAATAAGAATTATATGTTAACTATTGGTTCTTTATTTAAAGGTACTTCTTCTTTTTTTAGAGGGAGAGGATTCGTAGGATTTAGGAAATTTAAGAATTCTGCTTTTGCCATATCTGTGTATTAATGGCAATGAGTTAAATAGTTACAACTACAAGAAAGATCGATCGACGACTAATACAATGCCGTATAAATTTACTATGGCATATTACTTGTATTTAAAGAAATTCTTCAATAAAAATGCCGATAAATTTTCACAAGCAATATAAAGCCCACAGTGAATTTATATAGAGGAGTGTAATTGGGATAAAATTTTTAGATTTCCTAAATCCTATGAGTTCTAATTTATTCGTTTGGTGATATAGTGCCTTGTACTTGCCAATGCATATGTTGGCTGCCGGCATACTTAATTAAATGTCAAAAATGCCCAATTTATGTCGATTGAACTTTTTTCATTAAACGATATAACCTTATTCATTAACGATTTTCTATGTCCAATTCCAATAGTGAATATTGCATTGTCGTACTTATGAATTTTACTATACTCATAGATGTTGTTAAGCATTTCATTTTCTCGTCTGTCATTAGTGTCTTTCCAAAGTTGGTTAGTTTGATTTAATTCGTCATTGCAAATCTTTCCTAATCCTTTTTCTATAGCGTCGCATATTTCATCATTGACTCTAATACTGTAATCGCTATTCAAATAGAAGAACCCTTGCGTTGCTATAAGAATTCTATTGTTGTCAATAAAGTTTCGATAATTGAAGCCGTTTACGTCTGTCATACCTTCAATTCGTCTAAGAAGAGAGTAATAATTGTTGAAAAATGATTCAGGCGGTATGTCATCGGAATCTACTAAAATGTGTTTTATGTTATTTGAGTTTGAATAACTATGTATGGCAGTCGTTTCTAGACTTTTTAACTCCATATCTGTATAATATTTGTCGAAATAAGAAGGCGGAATTTCTTCAAAGATTAAGTCAGGTCTTAAGCTCTCAAATATTTTATATAATTCATAAGAATTACAGTTGCCGATTTCTTGATGTCTTGTACAAATCACAGTAATCTTCATAACTCTTGCAACTATGTCTTAGGTAGATATTTTGCTGGCAGCCAACACAAATATATATGATATTATCTCTTTAGAGAGAGGATTCGTAGGATATAGGCAATTTAAAATTCTCCTTTCATTATTAGTTATATATCTATAATAGTCGTTTAATAATAATACGAATGAAGATTGCATAGTAGTCTATTATGATGTCGTATAAATTTAACGTGGCGTACTACTTGCATTAAGAAACCATCTTCGATGAAAGTACCGAAGATGGTTTGAAATTAATAAGAGAACTATGGTGACTTGATAGATTTTTTTAAAGCTTCTTTAAATAATTAATCTATGTCTAGTTGGTTTATATTTATTTCCCAGAAGAAGAACTACTGCTAGAACTTGAACTTACTCCTGAAGGGAAAAGAGCTTTAATTATAGAAACTACATCAGTACTATTATTTTTTAATATATTATTAATTGTGCTTAAATTAACATGTGCTAGATTAATCTCAGTTATAGAAGCAGATACCGTCATATAATTGGCTGATCCTAAATTATCATTTGGAAAAGCAAAATATGCAGAGGGTATAATTTTATTAGCGCTATTAACATTAACAGTTACTTTACTTACTTCGGTTATAGGTATTTGAACTATTTGTTCAGTTGTGTTTTGTGTGTTTTTTGATGAATCCTGAACTTTTTTTCCGTTAGTATTAGAAGTAAAATTTATTTTCAAATCTATACTTATAGCTAAGTTTTCATTTTTTTTAATTTTAGCTTTACTTCCATTTATTAGAAAACTATCTAAAGAAAGAGTTACTTGCGAACTATCTGATAATATATTATTTATTTTAAAATGATATGAAGATTCGAGATCTGCGTCTGTAATATTAAAATTTGTATCATTATAATTTATCTTTTTGATTCCATATCTCTTAAGAACTAATTCATAGTATCCGCTTTGCAGGCTGTTCATCTGCGCATTAGTTAATGAGAAAGAAGTTGTGTTAGAATAGTTGGCAGTATATTCTCTTTGTTTTTTTGCCAATGCAGAATCAATTACGTCCGCAGCAAGTGTTACAACATCTCCTAAAACGTTCGTAAATATGGAAATAAGACTTGATGAAGATGTAGCTGCATTGGCATCTGAAGCTGCTGCTGTAGCATCCGCTTCAGCTACAGTGGCATTTGTTTCAGCTGCTGAAGCAGTTTGTACTGCGGAAGAGGCGGTTAATGAAGCATCGAATGCTGCAGATGTAGAAGTAGAGGTATTAGTTTTAGATTGGAGGTAATTCATATTCGCATTAAATTCCTCATCTGAATATTTATTTTTATTATCCCAAGTTGTTTTTTCTAGATTGTTATATAAGGAGGCTATAGGAAGATCTTTATTTTTTGACTTTGCTATAGAGAAGGCTTTAGCCTTAAGATTTGCAGTCACAATATTAGCTGTAATCGCAGATTTCGCTGTAGAGTCGGCCTTAGCTTTAAGGTTTGCGGCAATAGCTTTATCGACAGTAGCAATTAAAGCTAACGAATCGGCAATAGCTTTAAGGTCTGTAGCTTTCACCTTAAGGTCTGCAGCTTTCGCTTGAAGGTCTGCTGTTTTTGAGCTTGGTATTAAAGATATTTGAAGAAAATCAGTTGCAAAAGATTTAGTTGCCTTCTTCTTTACACCATCGTAGTCATTTACATTTTGTGCTTTTGAAAAAAATGAGATTGAAATTAATAATAATACAGCGATTGGTTGTTTCATGTTTTAGTTTTTTGGGTTAAGAAATTATTATAAATACAAAAAATATTACGTGAGAATAGTATTATTAATGATAAGAATATCGTCTAGTTTTATTTGATTACTTTTTTAATGTTAATAAATAGGATCGAATATGGATACAGTACAAAAAATAGGAAGTATTAAACTCACAGAGTCACGTAACAATTACAAGATAAATGTTCACTATGATAAAAGCAATTTTTTATAGTTTTTTTATAATGCTTAATAATAAGTTAATCATTGCTATATAAAAAATGCTATGAAATGATTAGAAAGTATGAGTGCTTGTATTAGTTAATATATCAAACTTGCCATTAGTTGATAAGAACACAAATTAATAAGTATGAAGAAAAGATGCAAGGCAGTTTACTACAATGCCGTATAAATTTAATATGGCGCACTACTTGCATTAAGATTTTGAAATCGGTAAAGGTGCCGATAAATTTTTAAAAGCAATATAAAGCCCATAGTGAATTTATAGATAGGAGTTGATTGGGAATAAATTTTTTAGATTTCCTAAATCCTATGAATCCTCACTGTCACGAATTCTTGGATTTTATATTGAATGGTATTCAGTTGTTATTCTCAGAATTGTGAAGGTGTTGCAAACGAACAAGCTACTCTCAAATGCAGATGTAGTTAGCTATTTTAGATTGTTCAGATAATTCTCTAATTTTTTTAAATCTGTGCCATCAAATTTGAGTCCACTAGTATGAGCTAGATAATGAGTAATCTTGAAATATGTTAATAGGCCAAGCCTTCTGGCGATGAGTTTAATATCTTTTTCTATAGTTTCAATTGCAGTTTCTCTTACAAACGGAGTTATTTTATTTCTGATTTCAGTAAAAGTTGCTCCAAATGTCCTTACAGGTTTCTGTTCTGGGTTACTATCACTGAAAAGCGGTTGATCTAGGTATGGTTCAATAGAAGCTAAATATCTATCGATATATCCTAAATAATCAAGAACTACATCTTTATTGCTGATATAATAGGTTACAAATGGATCAATTTGTGATAGAGAAGTTATATACGTTTTGTATGCTTTTATCAGTTCTTCTATTTTGTTGGAAAATTTATCATTCAATTCGTTTTGAAGAAACCCGTAAAATACTCTTCCGACTGTTTCATTTAATAAGTTAACGTCTGTTGTTGGGTATCTTTCTAAAAAGAGCTTTGTTAGTTGTTCTTCTGCAGCATCAAGATTTGTTTTTTTTATGATGTCTCTTATTTCGAGTTGAATAAATAGGATCTGATTTACTGCTTTTTTGTTTTCTCGTTTAGATTTGAATGAGGAACTTAATTCATTGAGTGTCCAGCCAACTACTAAGCCAGAAATGGTTGATACTACTCCAAATGTTTTGTCGTCCATATATTATATTGTGCCTAGAGGCCAGGCTTTCTGCTGTGCTGATATTCTGTGTTCCTTCAGTCGAACAGCAGCAGAGTAAAGTTAATGCAGTTGATATTATATTCTGTTGCTCAGCTTTATTCGTCCAGCCCGGACTAAAGCTGATAAGCGAACGGGATGATCAGTGCATATTCGTCAGCCAGCATAGGAGAGGACCTAATGTTGGCCGCCGTTGTCAAAATATATCTTTATACATGCATAACATACTTTCAATGTCTGCACATGAAAGGTTTGAACTTCGAATTGGTTCAGGGAACATCTCTTTTTTGATTGTTGATCCATCAATTTCCCCCAATATTTTTTCAGCACCTTCTCTTGTTCCTGCATGCAAATAAATTTTGTCTGGAGAAAGACTTAAATATTCTCCAATCCTTTCTGCTGCGTCATAGATTAGCATGTCCCCAATGCCATCAATTTTAGATCCAACGTTATTAATTATCCTAAATAACGTGTCAAAATTATCAGCATCGTGCAGTCGTTTTTTTTGAGATTGAAGATGCTTAGATAATACTTCCATGTCTTCTTTTTTCAGGCGACATTGATGCGAATGTCTTTTTCCATTTGCGTCTTCACTAATACATGCAAAATAAATTGCTTCAGAAAGATTGTTTTGGTTTTTACAATGAAGAATGCAAGTGTCAGGATTGTTCCGTCTATATTTTTTGTATTTAAAGATGGCTGCTTGAATATTTCCGTTCATATTTAAGAGTTTGTTAATGGCGACAAATGAGCAGGGCTTTATGCAGGTTGGGAAATAGAATTCCGTCTGCCCAACTTGCACAAAACCCAATGTTGGTGACATTTTTTTTATTCCACTTGCCATATTCCTCCAACATAAGGTATAGGAAATTCTCTTGATAAAGCAGATATTGATATACACTTAGTTTTGAGTTTGTCAGGCAGTTCTAATTTATCTCCTTTCTTTTTGGCTTTGTAGTCTTTAATAAATGCTTTATAGATTTTTTCATAAGCATTTCCTGTTACATTTTTTACGTCGAAAATTTGTTCGTCACCTATTTTAAACTTAAACCATTCTGTGTAAAAGCCTTCCGGAATTGGTAAGTCTTTGCTATTTGTTTTTGGTCTTGTTGTAACGATACTTCTAAAATATTGTATAAAATCACTTTGAGTCCCTGCAATTAAAAAATAACAAGTTGAACCATTTGACTTTCCCATTAAATGCAATCTCATTAAATCATTGAATATCCTTTTTTGCTCTGGCTCATATTTGGTTGTCTGTTTTGATATTTTGAACTCAAATACATTTTCAATTTTCTTTTTAGAATTATCAGTAGTGACAAGGTCAATATTTCTTTTTTTTAAGTCTGGGTGAGAAAATTCAAGTTGAATATTTGCTAAGGGGATTTCAAGGCTCGTCAAGTAATCAGCAACTGGATATTTTAAAGAAGATTCGTCAATCATAAAACTTCTTCCAATTTTGTCCTGATAACTTAGATAATATGTAGCTGAGTGTATTAGTTTACCAAAGTCAATTGAATTCATAGATGATGTATTTCTGGTTTGAATTCAACCTGCTCCATATCATTTATTCCTTTTATTATAACTCTAACCCAAGGGTTGTCCATATTTGCATCAATAAATTCATTGTAACCCTCCTGTCCAACATATTGACTAACGGCGTCATTTAAATGTTTTACTGGGTCGCCTGCACCTGTATATATTAGGATGCCCACTTTAATTCTTGCGTCTGTTGTTTTCGCTTCTTGATAAATTATGTCTTTCATAAATTGCCCTATGAAATTGAGGTCTTTTTAAAATTGCCACCAACACAAATATATGTGATATTCACATTGACCTTAATCCTAAATTGTACAATTGTAAATCAATTATTTAGTGTTATACTTTTTGTGTTATTATTGCAACAATACTCATATAAAAGAGAGAAGATTCATTATTAATCTCTCCGCCGACATAATGTCAATACAATGTTAGCAGCCGCACTTTTCTATTTTTCTACGTTCATCTCCACTTATCAGCAATATATTGGTTATCTACAGGTATTTTTCACGACTTTTATTAACTTAAATATATAATTTCACTCTTTCCATGCACAGAGAAAACGGTAAGAACATCTATCTTGTAAATAAATCGGTTCACTAATCCTCCTTCACCTTTTTCAACATTGTTTTTGTCAAAATACACGTAGTTTTTTGCTTCCTCTTCAGATAAACTCCAACTAATTCCCAATTCTTTACTTTTATATTCCTTTTGATTTATACCTCTATATATTGTAAATCGATTGGGTAATTTATTATAGTATATTTTTTCCTCGTCATTCATTAAACCTAAGAAATCAATTCCTTGCGCTTTAACAAAACGTAAGAATTTCTTTAAGTCAAAAGGGAATTGACTATTCTTTATTTGCATGTGTATATTGTCTGATGCACAATACGCTTCTCTGAAAACTCTAAGTGCTGTAATTAGGTCTTTCTTTAAAGTCGAATCATATAACACAATAAACAACTCAAATCTTTTTTCTCTACCCACATTGTATAATAATTGCTCTGCTTGAGCATAATTTATAGTTTGATTTTTACATTCATTATACAAATCAATAATATACGAATCCTCTTTCATTATATTAGCCGTTCAAATTCCAATCTGTCTTTTCGTAATGCTTTTATACTTACAGGTAATGAGCAGGGCTTTCGAATTCCGTTTGCCCACAACTGCTGTTGCTTGCAAAAATGTTAAAAATATATTCATTAGCCAAATAGAATTCCGTCAAGCCCAAACTGAAACACAATAGCGAACAAATGATGAAGTGCGTACTGTAGCTCTCTGCTAACACAAACCTGATATTAGCAGCAGCCAATTTTCTATTTCTTCCAAACGTCATTTAAATAATATTTTCCAACTTCTGTTGTAAAATGACCAAGGTCTATATGCTTAATACTTACTTCAAAATTTTTTACGTTGTCATTTTTAATGTTCCAAAAAGTCCACAATTCTTTAGTTATGTCTAATGAAAAATTTGCGTGTGCTAAAGAGTTCCGTAACAGGCGTAAAAAATTTATAGTGTCTATGTTTATATCTGTTGGAGGATTAAACACAAATTTTTGTCTTGTGTTAAAAGGAAAGTTTGTCTGATTTTTCTCCCAAATTTCTTTTGGAATAACCATTAGTCCATACAACAAAATGATAATTGTTCCTTGGTTTTTTGGTTGATAAAAGTCGCACTTATTACTTTCTGAGAAAGGTTCAGCACAAAAGTCGTTGAAAAAACTTGAAATTGTCTTGTTTGGATTTGTTTCAAGTTGTTCTTGAAATTGAAAAAGAAATTGTCCGTTGAGCCAAGTCCAAAGAGGTATGTCATTTCTTTCTTTACTCATTATCCTTTAATGTTACGTTGTCTGACTTTTGGTTGCTACTAACAAATATATGTGATATTATATTGACCTTAATCTCTTATACGAGAGTGAGGATTCATAGGATTTCGGAAATTTAGAGAGTCTCTTTTTTAAGATCACTTTTCACAATTAGTGTTGGAATAATTATAACTGTAATAAAAAGATCGATCTACGACTAATGCAATGCCGTATAAAATTAATATGGCGCACTACTTGCGTTAAAAGAAATTCTTCAATAAGATTACCGAAGAGCTTTTAAAAGCAATATAAACCCCATAGTGATTTTATAGATATGAATGTGATTGGAATAGACTTTTTAGATTTCCTATATTCTACGAATCCTCACTCTTTAAAAGTGCTTTAGCTTTTTTTTATGAAGTGGTTGATTATCTTTATTATGATCTTAAATTATTCCCTTGATAAGATATATAATAATAGTTGTACTTTCTACTTTGGTTATTACTTCGTTGCATGCACAAACACCCCATCCTTTAACCTTAACAGTTCATAGGAAGTTGCATCATATTCATCAATTACCTTTTGATAAAGTAATTGTATTTGATAATCGTTTAGATATACAAAAAATCGGATCGGATCAAAATGGCTCATCTTCTCATCTAATATGGAGATTTGATAGCACTACTACTTCTTTGGCTATCAAAACATATATAGAAACAGCTATTAGAAAATTTCCAAAAGAAAGTGGGGTCTTATATATAAGTCTCAAGCAATTACAAATTGTAACGGCATTGAATGAAGTTCCTAAATTCTATTTTTCAGCAGATGCATACTTTAAAAAAAATAATACTTTCAGAAAGATAGGATTGATTAAAAAAGAAGGCATCTTATGGGTATCTCCTGAAAGAACAATTAGGAGAGCACTTAACAATCTTATAGAAAAAGTTAACTATAACTATTACAATTACCAAAATATTGATAGTACTACTTATGTCTTTGATGATATAGCCAATTGGATGAATTACTACCCTATAATGAGGCAAAGCGTGTATCTAACAAATGGCGTGTATGAATCAATTAATGATTTTAGAAATAATAAAATTAAGCCAATAAATTTATCAATGAAAATTGGGTCTGATAGTGTATATGCCGTAAGTTTCTCAGAAGGTAATAAGTACTATAATGAAAGCCTAGATTATTATCGCAATATATTTGTCATTTGTTATAATCGCTGCCTGTATATTAAGATAGATAATAAACACTTTTTGCCTCTATCAAAAATAAATAATAAATTTTGTTTTAATGTTCCGCTTTCGTTACCAAATATGCCAGCTATTATTGCCGAAAAGAATTTACCTTATCCAAGTGCCCCTGGTGATACTGGAGCACCAGGTATAGGCGGTGCTATAGGAGGTATTATAATAGATGCAGCAACAAAATCACATAGAGAAAAAGTTTATAATCAAGAAAAGCAGGATATAATAAGTCAAGGATTAGAAGATAGAGGTATGCGAAATTGTTTTATAGATATAGGTACGGGAGGTATAACTTATTATTGACCGTATGTTTTCAAACAAACTGGATTATTTTTATTCTGACTTAGAAACATTTTTTAGAGGCATAGATTCATAGGATATTTAAGAATTCTCTTTTACTATCAATTATACAAATGGTGATGATTTAACTAATCGCAATTATGATAAAGATCGATTCACGTCTACCATAATGCTATATAAAATTAATATGGCGCATTACTTGCACTAAAAAAACTTCTTCGATAAGATTACTGAAGAGAATCTACAAGCAATACACAGCCCATATTGATTTTATAGATAAGAGAAATGTGACTGAAGGAATAAAATTTTTAGATTTCCTAAATACTATAAATCCTACCTCTCTTTTTTATTGATCTGGCTGCCGACATAAAGCTAATGCAATGTTTCCTACTGGTGTACATATCTGTCTATAATTCAACTTCATATTTATCTGCAAGTTTTTTCATTTCATCTATAAAATGCTGATTGATTTGTGTTCTTACAGTTTCTTTTCTTGTTCCGTCTGGAAAAACAATAGTATCTGTAACAGGTTGAGGCTTTAAGGCGTTTTTATATTGCTCTCTTATTGTTTGTATTCCTTTTTCAACTTGGTCAGTCAGCATATAAAAGGCAATTAGATAGTAAGGTGAAAGTGTTGGACTGACATCTTTTTCGTCTTTCGCTAAAAACAGTTTTAAGGAATCAAGTGAATTGTACTTTTCAAAAATTGGTTTTAAATACATTTCAAGGTCTGTTTTAATTTGTTCAGTAGTTTTTGCTACTTCAATATTTTTTGATACTGTGTACCAATGGTCTCTATTATGTGAAAAAATTCCAAGCCTATTTTGAATAAAGCAATCGTATGTTTTTGGGAAGTCTAATTGAATTTCTTTATCGCTGATTATTGACGAAATATCTGCATTATAAAACCCAAAGTTGAATGTAAATGTTACACTGTCATTATATGAATTCCATTTGCTCTTCTGGACATTAAAGCACTGTGTTACATCATTAATTTGTCGTGCAAAATGAAGTGATTTTCTCTTAAAGCCTAATTGCTTAAAAAATGGGATTATTGCTTCTTTACAAATCTGGTCAAAGTCAGTTTTTAGTTTAGGCGTTTCCAATGAATTATTTTGTATTGGAGATTCATCACTCGCTTTTACTTTTTTGTTCAGTTTATTGCCAAATATTTTTGATAAGAATCTCATTGTCAATTAAGTAATTCTTTGTTTGCTATGAGTGTTGTTTTATGCTTGCATGCAACGTTCGAGGATTTGCGTAGTTGAGGAATTGCCTAACTGTCTGCCCAGAACTGAAGCTAAATTTATAACTAAAATCCGATGTTTAGAACTGATGATAGATTGCTCAACGATTAATTTCAATTAATAAAACCCAAGAGTCAGCAATCGCCTTTAAAAAGGAAAATAAAATTCCTGCAACAAGAAAGTAAATTCCTTTTTCACCAAAGAATAATATGTAGATCCCTGCTGCTAAAAAAGGTAATACGACAACCTGTATCAAATAAAAATTAATTCGTGCTGTCTTTTTATACTCTGTTGGGGTTGTACGTAGTATTGAAAGTGAGAGATTAAAAATGATTGTCCAAAGAATTAGTCCTAATACTAGGATTTCAATTCCTTGAGCAATTAAGGATTGTCCAGGTACTAACATAAATGAGGATATAAGTAGTATGTTTAACAATAGCATTATGGATTGTAAAGCACGACTTGGTAAATGTAGACCTTCGAGAATGCGAGTCAAATTGATAGAAACGGAGACAAATATTAAACCTGTAAGTGTTGCAGCGGCACTTACCTGCGCAATAAAAAAATTATCCCAGTTCATAGTTTAATTATTTATTAGTTAGTTTGAAGATTCAAATACGTATGTTTAAAACTTGCTGTTAACACAAATATATAAGATATTACCTTGGTCTTAATCCTAAATTGGCTATTGTAAATCAACTGCCTTCTTCTTTTAGAGACATAGGATTCGTAGGATTTAGGAAATTTAAGAATTCACCTTCCTTTATTTAGCTATGTATAAACGATAATGATTTAATCAATCGCGCCTATGATAAAGATTGATCTACTGCTAATATAATGTCGTATAAATTTAATATGGCGTATTACTTGCATTAAAAAAACTTCTTTGATAAAAGTGCCGAAGAAGGTTTGAAATTAATATAGCGGCCATAGTGATTTTACAGATTTTTAAAATTCCTTTGACATATTTGTAAGTGTTGGTTATTTAGTTAGCTGCTACTTTTTATTCTTGGATGTTTTTAATATCCATTGGTCTGCCAATATAAAAATCTTGATAAGTTCCATTTTCATTTGTTCCTAAAACTCCATAAACAACTTGTAATGAAATTGTGTCTTTTGTTTGACAGCAGTCACAGTAATGTTTTAATTCTACTCGCTTGTTATTTGAGTCAACGTAAAAGTATCTGGCATCTGAAAGATTAATTGAATTTCCCTTTAATTTAAACTGAGTCTTCAATTGTTCGTTTGGCGGTATTCTGTAAATTCTCCAGCCATTTTCAAATTCTTCTTTTTGTCCATTTGGTTGGTCGTAATAAATTGTCACTTTGCCAGTATAACCCTTTGGAATTAAAAAGATATCTTTTGATGGGCTTGAAACGGCAAACAAAATATATGTTGCAATAAAAGGTATTAATGAAATAAGAAATTGCCACCATGTATTTAATTTTTTAAAGATGAGCGACAATACAAAAAGCAAAAGTCCGACAGCCATCATAATAAAAAATAGATATGTAGGATAAGGCTGATGAAGAAACATCAAAATATTGAGAATTGTCCCAAGTAGAAGCAAGCCAAGTCCAACATATTTTAAAATAGGTTTTGGTCTCATATTGATTTTGTTATTTAAATAATTGAACAACTCTGTTTCAGATAATCACAAATCTAATTAAGAAATCGCATCGATGACTAATATAATGCCCTGTAAAATTTATATAATGTTTTACTTTCACGAAAATAAATTCTTCGATAAGAGTACCGATGAAATTTTGAAAACCGTATAAGGGCTATAGTGAATTTACAAATTAGTGATTGGGAATAAAATTTTTAGATTTCCTAAATCCTATGAATTCTCATTGTTGAAGTTTATTAATTTGTCCACAGGTAGAATACCAATACGTTGTTGGCAGCCATGTATTTTAGTTTTTGAAAAACTCGCTATTTAAAAACTCTTTAGTACTAAATATTTCTATTTGATTTACTGTCGTATCGTTCAATAATTCAATTAATCGAGAGTAATCTCCACGAATTTTATATTTCAATTTACCATTGCTCAATAAGTTTGTATCGTTTTTAAATTTATCATTCAGTATCAACTTATCTAGATAATTTGAGTCTATTAATTCCTTTCCAGAAATGTGATTTGGTAGGTGAGTTCTTAATGATAAGATTTTAGAGGAATCAAGAACTTTTGTTTCTAATGTGGTGTCCCCAATTGTTATTGTTCCCCATTGATATGGATAATTTGATTTAAATATTTTTGAAGAGGTAATTTGGAATTTATTCATAAATACTTTCCAAAAACCTTTACTAAAAAATATTGTATCGGTTGATTGCATACCAACTGAAATTCCATTTTCTTCATGCTCTATATGAGATTTGATCATATAAACTCTTTTCTCGGGTTTTAAATTTTCGTCTTTACAACTAATGAAAACTAAAACAATGAACATCAAAAAGAATAGTTTTTGCATTATAAATTTAAGGATTAGAGCACCAAGTAGTTAATGATTGTTTTTTATCGGCTTTTTAATAACGTACAACAATTCCTGCTTTTAGTCAATGGTTTTGCTAAATATACACCATTGATTTTTATATCCATTTTCTTTGTCAATGCAGAAATTTTTTTAGATTTCCTAAATCCTATGAATCCTCACTCTCAATCTTCTTTAATTACTTTTGTCTTGTAGTTCTATTTTTTTTGTTGAGTTTTCATCATCGATTCTGTCCGAATTATTTATAGCGAAAATCATTGGATATGAATATTGTAGTCCAGAAAAAATGGATACTTTATTAATTTTACCTCCATTAGAATAATTTCTAATCTTTAAAGTACCCTTATTGTTCTCAATCCAACTAAATGCTTTCTGTATATTACTAATATCATTGGGATTTGAAATCTCAATAACCAAATTCACAGTCATTTTATCCGGTCGATCTACATCAATTGTATATGAGAAAACAACATCTGTATTAACTATAGGTTTTTTATTAGCAAATACTGTTAAAACCTTATCGTCTGATTTGCCTTCTTGTTCCGAAGGTTTATAAAAGGATAACTTTATTCCATAGGGTACAAATTTTTTATACACCAAATAACTTAACTTCATCAAACTAGATTCATCTGCTTCTTTAAATGCTTCGTTGTATGAAATGTTCTTCACGGATATAGTATATGGATTATCCTTATACCTAACAGTTTTATGATAAGGGGTTACTTTGAGGGCATCATCTGGTGGCAAGTCGTCTGCATTTATGGCATCAATGATATCTTGAAATTTCACATATTCATCTGAAGAAAGGCCTCCAACTTGTGTGGAAATACTATCACTTCTTTCATACGTATAAACAATTTTCATTGGGAAGAGAGGCAGGCTTAACTTTTTAATTCGTTCTGTCTGATTTGTCAATGTGGTTGTCATTTCTTGAGCAGTAGCTTGAATCTTTTGTGTTGTTTTGAGTGCCGTCACAACTGTGTCTAAAGTTAGTTTAGCCGTATTTAAAATCGAATCTCTTTTTACACTGTTAATTGCGTCAAGTTCTTTTTGGCTTTGATCCTTATGTTCTTTTATTAATTCGTCAACCCATAATCCTGATAGCGTTAAAAGAGCAGTAAATATCAACAAGGTCAAAATTATTTTGCCATATGCTGTTAAAACCTTCTTTGTGTAGGTTAATTCTCCATTCTTAAATTCTTTATCTTCTTTCTTTTCTGTAAACGCTCCAAGTAAGGCAAGAATAAATGTCAGAATAGGTGCGACAGTTGATGTGATTAATTTTAGATCATTTAAAGTATCGTCCGTCATTATTGGGTCTTATAAATGTTTTTTCTTGCAAAAAAGGTTGTATTAGCTGTATCCCCAAAGCCCGCAGGCAACACAAATATATATGATATTATATTGGGCTAATCAGAGATACTTCTTCTTTTTAGAGGATGAGGATTCATAGAATTTAGGAAATTTAAGAATTCTCATTAATATGTACTACCACTCATCATATTGGAAGGGTATTCCTTTTTTATTTTAAATAAGTTATGTTATTTTATATAATCAAACTTCAAAACTATGAGAATCAAAACTATACTTCTATTGTTTGCATTAATTGGTTGTGCTATAATGTATTCCTGCAAGAAGAATCATAGCAGCACTATTAACACTAGCTCAACAGTTACTTTTCAAAAACGATGGAATATTTCCTCTACAACTTCTGCAAGGCCTGCTTTAAATACTAATAATAGCTATGCTCATAGGCCTGCAGGTGATACAAGTTATACTGCAATAGAATTGATGTTGGATAGCACGTATATAATTTTTTATCCCGATAGTAGTTTGCAAGTAGGTCAATACACTGTTACGAATGATACAACACTTGTGTTAGATTCTTTAGGTACCATTACTATACAATCGCTCACCGCAACTTCATTTATTTTCAAATTAAGTCAAAATATTGGTTTGTCTGTTATATTCTCTACCACTGCTGCTCCGGCTTCTTCTTTTTCAGATGCTGCAGATTCGGCACTTTATTCAAATACATGGATTATGGATTCAATCACTGATGGCTCTAATACTGCAGCCTTTCCAATTGATTCTGTTAAGGAAATAGACGTAAATTTTTCTGCATACGGAACTCAACTTTCAAGGCAGATATACACCAATGGAACGGAAATTTATAATTCAATAGCCACTTGGGTGTGGTCAAATGATGCCCATGAATCATTATGCTATGCCAATTGGGGTGGCTCAAACATCACCGCATGTGATGAAGCGACATCTTCTTTATTCGTTGGTTTTTATCAGGACTATAGCCTGCTTGTACTTATTCAGCCGGGCAGTACTGGTATTATTGAATATTTCCACAAGAAATAAATCTATAAATGCTCTTAAATAATAAAACAATGAGAGGTATTAAAATTACACTACTGTTGATTGCATTAGTTGGTTGTACTACAATAATGTATTCCTGCAAAAAAGATAACAACCACGCTAGCAGTGATACCGTTTATAATGGTTCAAAAGTTACCTTTCAAAAAAGGTGGAATTTTTTATCAACAACTTCTGCAAGACCTGCTTTAAATAATAACACGAATAGCAATTATGCTCATAGGCCAGCAGCAGGTGATACAAGTTATACTGCAATAGAATTTACTATTGATAGTACATACATAGTTTTTTATTCTGATGGTAATTTACAAGTGGGTCAATATCTCGCTAAAAATGATACAACACTTACACTGGATTCTTTAGGAACAATTACTATTAAATCACTAACAGCAAATACTTTTAACTTTGTGCTACAACCTGATAGTAGCTTATCTTCCATAACATTCTCTACAACTGTTGCTCCTACATATTCTTTTTCAAGTGCTTCAGATTCTGCACTTGTTTCAAATACTTGGATAGTAGATTCTGTCGTCGTACCTGGTAATCCTCCTAGTGTATTACTATTCACAAATGATTCTCTTAAAGAGCTTGATGTTAATTGGTCTGCTTATGGTACCGATCTTGGAAGATTTATATATTATAATGGAACAGAAACATATAGCGTGTCTACATGGTTATGGTCAGATGATAGCCATCAATCTTTTTGTTATAGTAATTGGGAAGGCTTAGATATCAGCAATTGTAGTTATGAAAGTAAATCTGAGGGCGGCGGCATAGCCTTAGCAAGTAAAGATTCTATCATCTTTTCTAATGGATATACGCAATTAGAGTTGAATGTGACAGATTCTTTGACATCTATTGCTACTGCTGGTACTGAATACTTACATAAAAAATAAATATTCAATTAGTTACCTATTATATGAGCTCCTTTATTCATTACAAGAAGTGAGGTTTAGCAGAACTATTTAATTAGCATGAGAAAGATCGTGCAGTAACGTATTATAATTCACTATAAATTTAATATGACGCACTACTTGCATTAAAAAATCTTCTTCGATAATTTTATCGAAGAAGATTTGAAATAATATAGCGGCTATAGTGACTTTACAGATGTCCTTAAAACTCCTTTGGCATATCTGCAAGTGTTGGATATTTGGTACAAAACTCTTTTGTGATTTTTATTATCTGATTATAATCATCTTCACTTTGCTCTCCTTTCACAATACTTACACATGCACCAATATCTTTAGGAGGAAAAATGTTGAAATAAAACTTAGTATAAAGTTCAGGATAGTTTTTCAATATGAATAATTCATACTTATGATAATAGTCTATTAGGTATTGATCTTTGATTTCTTCATCCATGGGATTTCATTTGGAGTTGAAACAAAAAACATCTCCGATAAGATTACCGAAGATGTTTAGTATAAAGCTACTAATGATTTATTTTATGATAATTATTGCCCAATCCTTAACTTAAAAATAAATCTGATTAGTAGCAGCTGGTTCATTTGTTAATTGACTAATATTACTTCCATCAATATTACAACTATATAGATTTATCAAGACTGGATTAGTTCCAGTTTGTGCTGCAAAAAGTACAACTCCATTAGTAACGATGTTCTCAACACTGCCTACACTGTACTGAGAAGGAATGGGCACTTGTGTAAGGTTTGTTCCTGTCGATGTACATGTCCATATCTGGTAAACTTGATTTGTTTCTTTAATAAATGCAACTGTAGTTACTGCAGAATTAGGAGATTGAGCAGATGCAGATTTCTTACAACTCATTTGAAAAATGATAATTGAGAAAGAAAATAAAAGCAGAACCATTGAACTTAAAAATAGTTTTTTCATAATGTATTTTTTTTGCCTACTCTATAAAACAGTTTTCGGCTTACCTGTTTTTAATATCTAAAGGGTTACTGTATCTTGGTATAAATTTCTACTTTATTTTCACCGCTATTATTATAGCTCAATTTTAATTGCTTTTTTATTTCATCATATTTGAATAGCATTGCTCCATTTTGTGATAATAGGGTGTTATTGTCTTTCATAAAACAAATAACATCCTCAAAACCCCAGTTAAAAACGAAAGCTGTCTTTGTGTTTCCATATCTTGATAGATCACAGATCAATGTATCTGTTGGATCATCATTTGGATGAGTATCAGCTGGAATTGTTGAAATTAATTTCCAAGAACCGATAAATTTTTCCCCTGTATTATCCTCGTCTTCTATTGTTGATGTACTTGTTCCTGTAGTATCTGAACTTACCGTATCATTTTTATCTGGAAAGATTATTTGCTTGTTGTAGAGAAAGTAAAAAATTGATGAAAGAAGGAATAAAGCTATAGCCCATATCCATAGTTTCGATCTTTTTCTTTTTTGTAATGGAGCTTGTTGTTGATTAGGTAAATCTTTTTCCTCAAGAGAAAGTTGATCAAGCCTTTTTAGTAAAGATTCTTTTTGTCGATTATATTCATCTTCTGAAATAACCTTTTTATCAAGTAGAGATTTAATCTTCTCTAAATCTTGATATAATTCTCTTTTCTTTTCTGCGATTTTATCGCTAGTGGTTACAATTTTATTCATGGTTACAATTTTTAAAGGATGCGAAGGTTAAAAAGACCTTTTGCCTCTCCAAAGAAGTCTTTTCTGTTTTCTTATGCCTGCTGTTATAAGTAATAAGCGAAAGTATAAAATATTCTTTATTGTGAGTTATAACTCACTTTATTAATTGTTAAATTCTTTGACCTTTTCTATCTAAATGGAAAAGAGATATAAAATAGAAGTAATAGCCTTTGGAAAAAATTTGCGTAAGCTAAGATTGAAAAAGAAGCTCTCTCAGCTTGACTTGGAAATACAATCTGGAATAAATAGAACTGAGATAAGTAGAATTGAAAATGGATTAAAAAATATTGAATTTTTTACAATCGTAAAACTAGCTGCAGCATTAGAAGTCAATCTTATTGAGTTTTTCAAAAATGAATAATCCACCAGTTGCAATCTACTGATTAAAGAAGTAAAATCTTTATCCACCCTATTCAAAAGAACTTTTTTGTATCAATTACCTAACAAGAAACTTTCTAAATTTCCTAAATCCTACGAATCCTAAGGCATCTTTTTGGCAACAATACAGATAATAATTTGTTAGCCAATTATTTTAGTATAAATTTACTAAAATAATTAGTTTATAATATGGAAGTAGAAAACTTTTTTACTGCCAACTACACAGGCAGTAAGCAATTTACCCAACACAATGTCCCCACAGCAAATGCTACAGGCTTTGGAGCTGCTGCAGACGATTATATGGAACGTGGTATTGATCTCAATGAACAATTAATAAGTAATAAACCTGCAACCTTTTTTATGAGGGTATCTGGTAATAGTATGATACGAGCAGGTATTTATGATGGTGATATTGCCATTGTTGATAGATCAATAAAACCTACCAGTGGTAAAATTGTTATTGCTGTTGTTAATGGCGATATGTTAATAAGACGATTAGAAATAATAATGAATAAAATAAGATTGATACCTGAAACACCAAAACTAGCAGCTATTGATGTGAGTGATTTTAGTGAGTTAAAAATATGGGGAGTAGTAACATTCGTTATTCATAAGACATGAAAGCAATAATTGATTGTAACAGTTTCTATTGCTCTTGTGAAAGGTTATTTAAACCTCATCTTGATAGGAAACCAGTTATTGTATTAAGTAATAATGATGGCTGTATTATTTCGCGAAGTGATGAAGCAAAGAAGTTCGGTGTAGAGATGGCAGGCCCATATTTTAAAGCAAAACCACTTATTGAAAAATATGGTATTGCTACTTTTTCATCTAACTACAATTTATATGGTGATCTTAGTTGGCGTGTAATGGAAACATTACGTATGATACTTGGAAAAAGTAATGTAGAAGTTTATTCAGTTGATGAAGCATTTCTAGATTTGAGTATGTATCCGATAAATGAATTACAAACTGTTGCTGAAAATATTTTAGATACGGTAGAAATGTGGACTGGTATAAAAGTATCTATAGGAGTTGCTCCAACAAAAGTATTGGCAAAGGTTGCTAATCGATTATCTAAAAAGGATAAATCCATTAAATGTGTAATGGTATTAGATACAGAAGATAAAATTATTGATGCGTTAGATAAAACACCTGCAGGAGATGTGTGGGGTATAGGTAGGCAATATGCAGAAAAATTACGTGATTATCATGCGGTATTCACAGCTCTTGATCTACGTAATAAAAAAATAGAATGGGCAAAAAATAATTTAGGCGGTGTAACTGGTATTAAATTACTAAAAGAATTAAAAGGTGAAATTGCTAATGAAATGGAAGATGAACTGGTAAATAAAAAAATGATCATGACTACAAGAATGTTTGGTCATCCAGTAACTAACATTGCTGATATAAAAGAAGCAATAGCAACATACACTTCTAAGGCTGCTGAAAAATTACGTAGACAACATAGTACAGCAAATGTCATCAGTATTTTTATAGTAGCAAAGCAGCAAGATTACCTTAGTAATTTTAAAAGAGGTCAGCCAAAACATGCACATACAACTTTATCACTTGCTACTTCCTGTACTAGTGATCTTATAAAATCTTCAGTAGCATTAGTTGATAAAATCTATGATAAAGACCTGAGCTATAAAAAGGCAGGTGTAATGTTAAGTGGTTTAGTACCTGATACAGCTACACAAACTAATTTATTTGAGGAGCTACCAGTTAATAATAAACGTTTATTGATGAGTATGATGGATAATATTAATTTCTCTATGAGAGATGATATTTTAAAGTTCGCCGCATCAGGTACTACTAGAGACTGGAAAATGAGGCAGGAGTTGAGAAGTCCAAGATATACTACTAGATGGGAGGAGTTGAGTGAGGTTAAATAAGTTAATACTTTCATTTTAATTACTTATTGATTACTTACAATTTTTTCTTCTTAAGATTCGTAAGGTTTGGGAAATCTAAAAATTCTGTCAATAAAAAAAGCCAGTACATTGTACTGGCTTTATAATCAAAAGTTAGTTTGAACTTCAAACTAGGATAGAAGTGCTTTCTACATTTTTTTCAATTACTATTCTTACAAGGTTTAAATAATTGGTTACACGTAGTGGGCTATAACTTCCGTTAATTTCAAGCTCAAGCATTAAGACTTCTGATGGCTTTGTAGCATTGATTGTAGCAATTTGATTTCCAACTATTGAGACTGAATAAAAAAAATTGGTTTCTATGCACTTTGCGGTTAGAAACTGTTGCTGTTCGCCTCTATAATTTTGAAAAGTCTTTGAAGTAGAAACAATGATGCATGATAAATTTACTTTCATAAAAATTAGTTTAAAATTTAAAAAAATGAAAGCACAGCTTATTGCTGTGCTTTTTATTATATATTATTATTGAATATTTCTCTTATACTTCTCCTCGAGCCTCTCTCTCTTCCTGAAGTCTTTTTCTATGCTCGAGATTTTTATTATGATTTTCCTCGAACCTTCTCTCTCTTTCCTCGAGCCTTTTCTTCTCCCACTCCCAGATATTTTTATACAACTCATTAATTGTTTCCAATTTTGTTTCTATTAACCATTGTAATCCTGCCTCTGTCGCTACAGTAAATTTTACCCAGTCTGCAATCTGAGGATTTCTTCTCATAACTGTTTTAAAGTATTTTAACTTTCTATATTCTAACACAGGGAAATACTCATAATCAAGTATCCTCATTTCCCTTAATATGCCCTCCATATTAAAATATTCACTCTTTACGTCTTTCAAAAGTTCTTCTTTCAAAAGTTTCGCTTTGATCTCCCAAGTAGTGTAAAGATTTTGTGTCTTTCTCATAATTTTGTTTTTTTTAATTTTGAAAATGAAAGCACAGCTTACTGCTGTGCTTTTTTGTATTGATTGTGGCCTATTTTTTCCAACTTACCACTGGTCACAAAAATGCGTAAGTAGTTTTCTGCGGTATTTTGATTAAGTGAAAGATAGTTTGCTACTTCCTTTGCCTTTGCATAATCAAACTCATTCGGCAACTTTTCTAAAAAAATATCTTTTTTTAGACGGTGATTTTTGAAAGTGCTTTTTGATTGTAATTGCTGAAACACCTTTACTGTATGGTGTAGCAATGTTCCTATAATGGCATGAGCAATCTCAAAATCCTCATCTGAACAAATTATATTTTCTGGAAGCCTATCTTCAAGAGGGTCGATAGATTCTAACTTGCGCATTATCGTTAGTATCATAGCCAGCCTAAAATGAATTACTCCGAGTCTCTTAACAGAGCTGCTGATATCTGCGCCAAAGATGTGCGTCAACTCATCTAGTTTTCCAGAGAACCAACTATTTAATTTTTTGCCTTGTTCTTTTGTTAAGGCAAATCTTATATCTGATTCTTGATCATCTAAAAAGTCATTGAGATATGGCCTTACTAAGGAGTATAATTCAGTAGCAACGCTTTTAAAAATATACTCATAGTCAGGCCCATCCTCAAATACATCTTTCCACTTTATCTTTGCAACGTAACAGTAAAATAAGAACCTACTTGTAAATCCATTTTCGGTATCACTGATTAAACGATTTATTTGTTTTGGCGTACCGCTGATTATTATTGAGCATGCCGGATAATCGATTGAAAAGTATTCTTTTGTAGATTTTCTTTCGTAATCTATAGTTTCATGCTCAAATAATTTCCTAAAAACCACACTGAAATTTCCATGTTCGCTTTTATTTGCCACAGCCATCGTGTCGGCTTCAGTATCCATCACCATACCAAAGACTCTATTAGCTTCAATACATTTAATTATTGATGCATAAGTGCTATTAGCTGGAATAAATAACTTCTTCATTACAGGAGGTGTCATCTCTTTCTTTTGCTCTTCAGGAGCACTGTTATACTCCTTTAAAGCAATTCTGTATTCGTCTAAAAATTCTGCATGAATTTTTTCACCACATGTTCTTATGAAAGACAATACACCTTTTCCAGATGCAGCAGGAGCTGCAGTGAATAAAAAAAGATTAGACCGATATAACCTATTATTATATTTGCCCCTGACCTTAGGAAACAGAGTACTTAACAGAGTTATTAATCCTAAAAAAAGTACATCACGTTCACGCTTATCCTTATCAAACAAATCGGTTAGCTTTTTAATAAAGCGAGGAAGTCTGTTATAAACATCGTCTGGTATTAGCGGTGTTTGCCATTCTTCGTTATTTTCCTTGGTTAAACCAAAATCATCAGCGAATTTTTCATATACACTTTCAAATGGTTTTAATAAATCATTGGTATTATCAAAAAGATTTTCCTTATCAACAATAGCAGGATGGTTGTCAAATAGAGTGTGACAATGTTTTATTGCACTCTCTTTTTTCATACCAAAAGAATTACACAACATCGCTAACTTTAAAAACCAAGTGTGTCTTTTTCCAACCTTAAGCTCACCAAAATCACGATTATTTAATCTACATAATTGTATCAAATTTTCGATAGTATTGGGTTTCTCGTAATTAAATTTTATAGGATGATATTTAAAACTCGACAATTCAAAAAGATTAAATTCTGTAGAATTTTCATCTTCAACTGCCTGCGGATTAACTTGTGGTGTTTTAGAAGTTGAATTCTGAAAATGAATGTCTTCCAAAATAGGAATCAATTCTACACCCTTATCTTCGGTGACACTTGGATTCAAATACACATTTGGATCATAGCATAAGAAACAAGCTTTAGAAATAGTAGCGCAGCTTTGATCAATTTTTTCAAAGCCTATTTCAAACTCATTAACTAAATACAACGATAGCTGTTTATAGTTTTCTTTAAAAGAAAAGTTTGGATTGCATCTAAATACTAATTTCAAGCCCTTACCCATTGGGGAAACAAAAAGTAGCACTAGTAAAGGACTGCCTTTTATTAACTCTTCTTTGAGTGAATCTACTTCACCCACATCATCGAGATCTATACAAATAAGACCTGATGCAGTGATCATCATATCATCTTTTCTGGTTTTAAACTTACCACCAAAAGTTACGTAAGGTAGCTGAGTGGTCTTGACAAGACGTTGCGACTCTTTAAGATGCATTAGCCTTAAATATCTAGTTATTGCAATAAGATGACTATCGGTCTTGATGTTATTAGCCACGTCAATTACGCTCCATTCGCTTATACTGCAAAGGTTGATTATACCACATGGGTATACAGATATGTTCTTAAACATATTTTTTGTATTTTAATTTTTAGTGAAAAAATGAATCCTCTTATTGCTAAGAGTCCCTATGTCAAAGAACTGTGCGCAAATACTTACTCTTAAGAATTGCTGTGTAAAGCTTTCAAAGTGTTATCTAATTCGCTACGTTTAAATCTTAGCCTAGTACCACCAAGGCTGTACCCTTTTACATAGCT
>DATHNB010000184.1:0-11286 GCA_035486495.1 Ferruginibacter sp.
AGCCGTTAATAATGTTTTTTATAATATTTCTAGTAATGATTTTACTATCCAAGTAGTGCCATCATGGATCGCATATCCTAATCCAGATCCTATTAACGAAGTACTTAATTTAAAAAGCAGCATTAATAATACTAATGTAGAAATAGAACTGCTGGATATAACAGGAAAGTTATTGTACGAAAAATTTGTACAAACAATATCTTCTGGGGAAATAGAAACAATTTTAACAAGTCAATTTCCAAGAGGAATATATATATTAAAAATCCATAGCGATAACCTGACAAGTACACAGAAGATTGTTTTGCAATAAATTATTAGCAAGGCACTTCCTCACAGGTTTCGTTTTCTCTTTCTGTTTCTAATGTGCTGTGGTGGATCTTTTTGTGTTCCAGCCAATGTTTTACATCATGTTTAATTTTTCGTTCTTCATTTGGGGTTGTATTGGTTGCAATTACTAAATGTCCGGTTAATGCATTTTCTGTTGAACTGATGGCCCAAACGTGGATATGATGAAAATCTTTAACACCGTTTACTTTCATTGCGGCAGCTTTAATATCTGCAATGCTGATATCTTCAGGAACTCCATCCATTGATAAGCGAAGACTTTCTCTTAATACGTGCCATGTGCTTATTAAAATAATGATCGCAATAATTATACTTATCAAAGGATCTAACCAAAACCAGTTAAGGTAATACATCAATATACCACCAATAACAATTCCTAAAGACACTACTGCATCAGACATTAAATGTAGATACGCTGCTTTTATATTAATATCGCTTTCTTTATTATGAAAGAACAATCTTGCCGAAGAAAAATTTATAACGATGCCAATACCTGCGATGATAGAAACATTTATTCCAGAAATATGTTGTGGATGAAACAAACGATGAACACCTTCATAAGCAATAATTGCAATAGATATTAATAAAACTACAGAATTAAATAATGCGACAAGGATAGATGTTTTGCGATATCCGTAAGTGTATTGATCTGTCGATTTTATTTTAAGCAATTTAAATGCCAAGAGCGAAAGCCCCAATGCTCCTACATCAGCTAAATTATGTCCGGCATCAGACAATAAGGAAAGAGAGTGGTTATAAAACCCGGCAATTACTTCTATTAATACAAAAGCAAAATTTAAAATAATCCCTACAATAAAGGCGGTATTCATATTTACAGGGTCAACTGTATGGTGATGATGGTGGTGTGAATGATCGTGACTATGCTCCATGATTGAAATGTGCCGTTAAAATGGCGAAACAGTTTTTAATTAGGAAAATTATTGGCTGATAAACAATCTTAAAGGTAAGAAGTATTATTATTTGATATGGTCTATAATCAAATACAACAGTAACTTATTAATGCAACGTCGTTTAAGATCTACATTTTATCAAAACCTGTATAGGCAATTGATGTTACGCTAATGTTAAGTTATTATTAACAATTTTAAAATTTCTGCAACAAGGAGCAATAGCTCTATTTTTGCGAAAAAATTAAAGCAGATGGGATTCAATTCAATTTTAAAGGTCTTTTTGCCGAAAGACAGGGTTTTTTTTCAGTTATTTGAAAGTGTGGCGGAAGAATTAGTAAGAATGGGTGAAAAATTGAAAGAGGTTGTAAATGAACCAGATTTCGATAAGAGAGGCCAGTTAATTCAGGAAGTTATTGATATGGAACACGTTTGCGATGATTACACACATAATATTTTTACTGAATTAGGAAAAAACTTTATTACTCCGTTCGACAGAGAGGACATTCATCATTTAGCTAGCGCGTTAGATGACATTGCCGATTACATTTATGCTACATCTAAGAAGATAAATTTTTATAGAGTAAATCCTAACGATATAGGGATCAAAAAAATGGCAGACTTAATTGCCGAAGGTTGTGTACAGGTTCATAAAGCAGTTACAGAATTGCGAAATATGAAAAATATGCGGCAGATAACAGATGCGTTAGTTGCTATAAATAGTATAGAAAATCAATCTGATGATGTATATGATATGAGCATTGAGCGTTTATTTGCAATGGAACCGGATGCAAAGGAGGTGATCAAAAAAAGAGAGATCTATCAAATAATGGAAATTGTGACTGATAAATGCGAAGACGCTGCAAATGTGATCGAATCAATAATTGTTAAGTACGCGTAAGCATTATTGTTATCAGTCAATTGTTAATCTCATAATTTTTTATGAATCTACCTTTATTATTAATAGTAATTATTTTTCTTGCCGTAATATTTGATTTTATAAATGGATTTCATGATGCGGCAAATTCTATTGCAACCATTGTTTCTACAAAGGTTTTAACACCTTTTCAGGCTGTGGTTTGGGCAGCCTTTTTCAATTTTGTTGCCTTCTTTTTATTTCGTGATCATGGTGTTGCGAACACTGTTGCAAAAACCGTTCACAAAGAAGCGATCACATTGATCGTGATTCTTTCTGGAATTATTGCTGCTATTTTCTGGAATCTATTAACCTGGTGGTATGGTATTCCATCATCATCATCACATACTTTGATAGGAGGTTTTGCCGGTGCAGCCATTGCACATTCGGGCTTTCATAGTATTGATTTAGACAGTATTTATAAAACGATCATTTTTATTGTATTGGCGCCATTTATAGGAATGGTCGTTTCTATTTTCATTACACTAGTAACCATTCAAAAGAATTTCTTTTTAAAAATGGGCATTATTATATTAGTGCTTACAGCCTGTTTTTTCTTTATTCCATATAAAAAAGAATTTGAAAAATGGTCATTGCTTGGTTTGGGTATTGTTTTTATTATTGCCTATACTTATAATTTCATTAGGGGTGAAAATGCTTACCGGACGGGCAAGATGTTTAAAAAATTGCAATTAGTTTCTTCTGCAGCCTTTAGTATTGGTCATGGTGGTTCTGATGCGCAAAAAGTAATGGGAATTATTTCTGCTGCCCTGGTTGCAAACGGAAATATTGCTACACTTGCAGATATGCCTAATTGGGTACCGTTGGTTTGTTACACTGCAATAGCATTAGGAACAATGAGTGGTGGTTGGAAGATCGTAAAAACCATGGGTACAAAAATTACAAAAGTTACACCATTAGAAGGTGTTTGTGCTGAAACTGCTGGTGCCATTACGTTGTTTACTGCGGCCAATCTCGGCGCACCAGTGAGTACAACACATACTATAACGGGTGCTATTATTGGCGTTGGCGCAACTAAAAGATTAAGCGCTGTTCGCTGGGGCGTTACCATCAATCTTATTTGGGCATGGATCTTAACTATTCCTGTAAGTGGTTTATTAGCGGCAATAGTTTATGAAGTAATACAGCTTTTTATTAAAATTAAATAGACAATTTTAAAATGATAATAAAACACTCACCGCAAGTGGGTGTTTTTTATTTTCTTTGTAAGATGAAGACAATATTAGTAACAGGGGGTTGCGGATACATTGGAGTACATACTATTGTGGACCTGCTGCAAAATGGGTATGACGTTATTTCTGTAGATAATAATTCCAGAAGTGATATTTCTATTTTAAAAGGAGCCGAAAAAATTACGAATAAAAAAATAAAAAATTATACGATCGATCTTTGCAATTTAATTGATACAGAATCGATCTTTGAAGAGAATAGAAATATTGTCGGCATTATTCATTTTGCTGCATATAAAGCCGTTGGCGAATCTGTTGAGAAACCAATGTTATACTTTGAAAACAATCTTGTTTCACTTATTAATATTTTAAAATGTGCTGAAAAATATACGGTACCGCATTTTGTTTTTTCTTCATCCTGCACTGTATATGGTAATCCTGATACAATTCCTGTAACAGAAGAAACACCACAGAAACCTGCAGCATCGCCGTATGGCGCCACTAAACAAATGGGTGAACAAATAGTTAATGATGTTATTGCGAGTAATAATATTAACGCCATTCTCCTGCGATATTTCAATCCTGTTGGTGCGGATCCTTCTATTCTTATTGGTGAGATACCTTTAGGAAGACCGGCCAATCTCGTCCCCGCAATTACACAAACTGCCATTGGTAAAATAAAATCAATGCAAGTACATGGTACTGATTATCCAACAAGAGATGGAAGTTGTCTTCGCGATTATATTCATGTAAGCGATATTGCGCATGCACACACTTTAGCGTTGGATTATTTGATTGCGGGAAAAAACAAAAACAAAAGTGAGATTTTTAATTTAGGAACGGGAGATGGATATACTGTATTAGAGGTAATTAACACTTTCGAAAAAGTAAGCGGCGTAAAATTAAATTATACAATCGGGCCGAGAAGAGCCGGCGATGTTATTGCGATCTATGCCAATAATGATAAAGCCAGAAATGTATTACAATGGAAGCCGAAATATAATTTAGAAGATATGATGTCTACAGCGTGGAAATGGGAATTAAAGTTAGCCAATGTGCCGATTAGTTGATTTGCTACATTAATTACCATATTAGCTCATTGGATAAGTGGAATTAAAGAAATATCTTGCAGGTTCTTTTTAAATAATAACTCCGATTTATGTTAAAGGATATTCAGGTTACAGGAAATAAAGACACAAGAAGTGGTTTTGGCGACGGCATTTTAGAAGCGGGAAGAAAGAATGAAAATGTTGTTGCATTAACAGCAGATTTGGCTGGTTCCTTAAAACTTCATCCTTTTATAAAAGAATTTCCTGAAAGGTTTATCCAGTGCGGAATTGCAGAAGCCAATATGATTGGTATGGCAGCAGGTTTAACTATTGGCGGCAAAATTCCTTACACCACAACATTTGCTAATTTTTCTACAGGAAGAGTTTATGATCAAATACGTCAATCGGTTGCTTACAGCAATAAAAATGTAAAGATCTGTGCATCACATGCTGGTCTTACTTTAGGTGAAGATGGCGCAACGCATCAAATATTAGAGGATATTGGTTTAATGAAAATGTTACCGGGAATGACAGTGATCGTTCCTGCGGATTATAACCAAACAAAGGCTGCAACCCTTGCTATTGCTGATTATCAAGGCCCCGTTTATCTACGATTCGGGAGACCGGTTTGGCCAATCTTTACAAAAGAAAGTGATTTTGTAATTGGGAAAGCGCAGAAATTATCAGACGGTAAAGATGTAAGCATTTTTGCTTGCGGGCATTTAGTGTGGAAAGCTGTTGAGGCAGGAAGAATTTTAGAAGAAAAAGGAATTAGCGTTGAAGTGATAAACATTCATACTATTAAACCTTTGGATGTTGAAGCTATTATTGCATCTATCAAAAAAACAAAATGCGCAGTAACTTGCGAAGAACATAACATTATTGGTGGTTTGGGAGATAGTATTGCACAAGTTGCGGCAAGAAATCTGCCGATACCAATTGAATATGTTGGCACAAATGATACATTTGGTGAAAGTGGAACTCCTACAGAATTATTAGTGAAATACGGGCTAGATATACCTCATATTTTAGCGGCAGTGGAAAAGGTAATGGCTAGAAAGTAGACAGGAATGCTTACTTTATTAATTTTTTAATATTTAAACCAATCTTACGATTGGTTTTTTTACTTTTATGCTTTCATAAACCGATTATGGCCGAAAAATTTCTTGACGATAAAGAACTATTGCTGCTATTTAGAGAAACTGTTACAAAGGAGAAAGCCTTTACACAGATCATCAAAAAGTACCAGGAAAAACTTTATTGGCATATAAGAAGAATGGTAATTGAACACGAAGATGCCAATGATGTATTGCAAAATATGTTTATTAAGGTTTGGAAAGGATTAGACAATTTTAGAGAAGATAGCCAATTGTTTACGTGGTTATATCGCATTGCCACTAATGAATGTTTGACTTTTATTGAGCAACAGAAAAAAAGAAGCTCGGTTTCTATTAGTAATGAAGAAAGTGGTTTAAGTAATCGCTTAAAGGCAGATAAGGACTTTGATGCCAATAAGATAGAATGGAAACTACAGTTAGCAATGCAGCAACTTCCTGATAAACAACGTACTGTATTCAATCTTAGGTATTACGATGAAATGCCATACGAGGAAATGAGCCGGGTGCTGGAAACAAGTGAAGGTGCTTTGAAAGCAAGCTATCACCACGCAGTGAAGAAAATAGAAGATTTTATACTAAATCATTAAACTAATAGTCCTTATTAACGTCTTAATAACGTAATGAAAATCAGTAGCAACGATATATTGAAAGAGTTGAAAGAATTGAGTCCTCTATTGGCTGATATGGAAAAGGTGAATGTATTTACCATTCCTGACGGTTATTTTGATGGGCTATCCACTACTGTTTTGGTTGTAGTGAAGGCAGAAGAGAAAAATAGTTTACCGTCTTTTTCAGGACGATCAACATTTGATGTTCCTGCTGGTTATTTTGAATCTCTTGCTGGAAATATTCTTGCGAAAATAAAAGATGGCGAAGTGATACATGCTGATGAATTGAGAGAATTATCAGCAGTGTTATATAGCATTCAAAACGAAAATGTATATAAAGTACCATATGGATATTTTGATGGTATAGCAGACACTATTTTACAAAAAGTGCAACCTTATCAGGCAAAAGTGGTTTCCATGCGTAAACGCGATGGCTTTTTTAAATATGCTATAGCAGCATCTGTTATAATGATGATGGCTTTTGGCATATATAAAATTGATAGAAACCTTCCTAATAATATTTCAACGACCAATTCTTTATCAGCATCGTTGTTAGATCCTATTATACAAAAAGGGAAAAATATGGATCAGGCACAATTTGACGAAACGCTTAACAGCCTTTCAACACAAGAGATTGCCAATTATTTGGAAAAACATAATGATGAAGCTGATGTTGCTGTATTGACTTCAAGTTTAGATGCAAACAGTATTCCAAGTCAGGATGACTATTTAGTGAATGAAAAAACACTGGATAATTACTTACAACAAATAAATTCAACTACATCAAACAATTAATGAGGCGGTAAGTATGAAACAATTATATATTTCGATATTATTTTTATTCATTTTTAGTTGTGCAAATGCACAAACTACCCCTCTTGCTGATAATCAAAAAATGCAGAATATCGAAGCATTAAAAATTGCATTTATCAGCAGACAGTTGGATCTTACACCTGATGAAGCGCAAAGATTTTGGCCAGTTTATAATCAATATTCAAATGAGATACATATTGTAGTTAGAGAAGATCAAGATGTGCTTGACAGAGATCAAAAAGTATTAGACATTCGTAAAAGTTATAGGGATCAATTTATAAAAATTTTAGATCAGGAGAGAACAAACCGTTTATTTGAAGCAGAAGGAAAGTTTCGCCAGTTGTTAATTCAGGCAATGCAACGTAGACAGGGAATGCGACAAAACGGTCAAAACCAGAGAGAGCTTGATCAATAAATTTATTAGGAAGGGGTTACTACAGGCGTTTTAATATCATGATAAAAAAGAAAGGTCCATTTTTCTAATTGTCCTTGTTGCCACCATTGTTGCCTTAACTCCATACATTTTTTTCCATCGTAATCATATTTTGCAAAAAAGCGGTTTTTCATTTGTTGTAATTGAGGGGCGTCATCTCCGCCAAAGAAAACTTTTTCTCCATTTTCTTCTATCATGAAAACAATATGATAAGGTGTATGTGCACCTGTCATTGTATAATGTATATAGCCATCAATAAATCCATCATCATCTAATAAAACAACTTTATCTGAAGAATTTAATATTTCAAATTCCTCAGGAATATAGCTTCCTGTTTTATTTTCTAAAGCATATGCCAGCTCTTTTCTATTTACATAATAAGTAGCATTAGGAAAACTTAAAAAAGATTGATTGAGCTGTTTGTTTTTTAATGTAACACCACCGCTATGGTCCTTATGCAGATGGCTTAATAAGACTTTTGTAACTTCAGAAGGATTGATACCATTGTTCAGTAAATTTTGATGAATTTGTAAAATGCCATTTTTATTTGCAAAACCAAGGCCAGTGTCGAGTAATAATATATCACTATTCGTTATAACAAGAAAAGGATCTATTTCTACTAAAAGACTTCCTATCGGCCTTTTTTGCAGATCATCAGTTACTGTATCAAAAGGAACGAAAACCTTTGTTTTATCTATTGTAAATGCGCCTTCACTTAAAGGAATAATTTTCATTTTAATTTTTAATTTGTTGTGGCAAACAAAACAGTGTTTTAGAGTGATTGTTATCTAAGTACCATTTGTCTATCGGCATCCAGCTTTATCAAAATAAAGATTAAGATAGTAAAAGTTAACAGCGAAGATCCGCCATAACTCATTAGCGGTAATGTAATTCCAATAACCGGAGCTAATCCTATCGTCATGCAAATATTAATCGATACATGAAAAAATATAATAGCCGCTACACTATACGCATAGACTCTACTGAATGTACTGCGTTGCCGTTCTGCTACAGTGATTATTCTTAATAAAAGAGCTAAGTAGAGTAACATTAAAAAAGCGCTTCCAAAAAATCCAAAACTTTCACCTATAGAAGTAAAGATAAAATCTGTATGTTGCTCTGGCACAAAATCTCCCTGTGTTTGCGTTCCTTTTAAGAATCCTTTTCCAAAAAATCCACCAGAACCAATCGCGATCTTTGATTGCTTAACATTATAATTTTCTTTTTCCTTCTTATCATTTTTCATTTTTAGATCAGCAGCAGATATGCTGGCTGTTTTTTCATTTACAAAAGGATTGTCTTTACCCACCATACTATATATTCTATCTGCCTGGTATTTTTGAAAAACGTGTTTGAAAATAAACGGAACAACAATACCGACAAATAAACAACAGAAAGCCCAAATAGTTATTATGATATAAATTAAACCTCTGGTTCTTTTTAAGTACCCACGAGAAAAATAAATAGTCAAAACAGCTAATACAGAAAAAGCGATTACTAAAGTTTTAGCTGGTAATAGTAAAGTAACGATTAACAATAATCCGAGAGTAGCTCCAGCAATTAAATATCCCGGAGGTAATCCTTCACGATACATTGGTATTAAAAAAGAAAAATATACTAATGCCAGGCCTGTTTCATTTTGTAATAGAGAAAAGAATGCGGGTGTAAAGATGATCGCAGCACCAATCAATTGGGATTTTGGTTTTTGAAAATTGGTTTCGGGTAACGATAAATATTTCCCTAAAGCCAATGCTGTAAAGATCTTACATAATTCTACGGGTTGAAGATTAAAAAACCCAAGCGCTATCCAGGATCTAGATCCATTTATATTTTTACCAATGAATAAAGTAGCGATCATTAATACTATACCAAGCGCATAACTGACATTTGAAGTGGCGGTAAAAAATTTACTATCTGTCAGCAAAAGAAATACGGCAATAATTGTAGACATACCAATAAATAGCAATTGTCTGGCATAATTTTTTTTAAGCAAAAGAATACTTTGCATAATATTTTCTCCATTCTTGTATTCAACAGAAAATATACATAGTACACCAATAATAACAATTGCCGCATATAAGGATACTAACACACCGTCAATTCCTCTTGCTATAGCTGGATCTTTTTGATACACAGTTTAAAATTTTATTATTGTTTCTTTTGTTGCTTCTTTTTTTCATCTGGCAAAATTGCCTGAGATTTATTTTTTATCGTACTGCTATCGTTATTACTTTTTTTAGATTTTGGAGTTATAGCTTTAACAGACTCTTTATCTTTTTTAATGATGGGGTAATCTTCGTCATCAAAGCTAATTCCGATGGTGTCCCTAATGATATTGATCAAACCTTTTGTTACCAGATAGTCAGTGTCTTTTAAGTGTATCAATGAATCCTGCGTTTTCATTGCTCTAGCTATTCTTGGCGGAATAAGATTCATATTAGCCAGTTGCTCAACTTTAGCTTTGCGATCTGGTTCAGGAATAGAATCTTTTAAATATTGTTCTATCATCAGACTCGCGATAGGTGCAGCAGAATTGGCACCCATACCTGCGTTTTCGCAAATTACCGCAATGGCAATTTTAGGATTAGCTCTTGGTGCAAAGGCTGCGAAAAAAGCATGTGACTTTTGTTTTTCTAAGCCGATATAATTTTCAACCGTACCTGTCTTACCGCACACAATAATTCCCGGGACTTTAGCAGCACTACCCGTACCCGTTTCCATTACACCCTGCATACCATCATGCACGGCCTCAAACACACTATCAGGAATATCTATGCCGACATGCTTTTGTTTAAAGTTTTTTAGTAATCCAAACTGATCACCGCCATCAATAGAATCAACCATGTGTGGTGTGATGTACCATCCTTTATTTGCGAGATAGGCCATTTCATTAGCAACCTGTAATGGTGTTACTAATACTTCTCCTTGTCCAATGCTTAGTGAACGAATAGTACAAAAATTCCAATGCCCTTCTCCGTATACTTTGTTATAAAGATCTGGTGTTGGTATTTTACCGCTTTTTTCAGAAGGAACATCAATACCTAATTTATGGCCAAGACCAAATGAATACATATAATTAGCCCAGTGGTTTAAACTACTATCCATTGTAGGATATTTAGGGTTGTTGATTACACGTTGCATTACGTTTGCAAAATAGGTATTGCATGAATGTGTGATAGCCTCTTTTAATTTAAATACGCCGGGATCTAAACATTTCATTGGTTTGCCACAGCCATAAAAAGCACCAGTACATACAAAAGTTGTGTAGGGCGTTATCATTCCATCATGCAAACCAACTAAAGCCTGTAAAGTTTTAAAAGTTGAACCGGGAGAATAATATGCATTTACCGTACGGTTGAGAAAAGGTAATTCTGGGTTTAACATTAATTCGTTGATGTGCTTTCTTCTATCAGAACCCGTTAAAAACTTGGGTTTGTAAGTGGGGCTACTGATCATAGCTAAAACACCGCCGGTTTTAGGATCTAAGGCAACAATGGCACCAATTTTATTTTGCATTAATTTTTCTCCCAACTGTTGTAGATCTATATCAAGCGATAGATGCATACTCTCCCCGGCAATGGCGGCAGTATCGTACTTACCATTATCTAATCTTTCTGTTAGCCTGTTCTTATTATCTCTTTTCCAATATTCGATTCCTCGTTGGCCCATCAACACTCTTTCATAAGTATGCTCTAAGCCTGTTTTTCCGGCATAGTCACCTATTTGATAACCTTCATCAGTATGTTTTTTTAAAAATGCACTATCAACTTCTGATAAATAACCAAGAATATTTCCTGCAGCATCATAAGGATAATCTCTAACAGGGCGCTCTTGTAAATAAAATCCCGGAACGAATTTGTACATGGCCTCATTTAACATGGCCATCTTTTCATCACTTAATAAACC
>DATHNB010000185.1:0-2412 GCA_035486495.1 Ferruginibacter sp.
TATTTATCGTAGTTGCTTTTCTATTTAAATCAAAACTGGAAACAGGATCATCGAATAAAATTACTTTACTTTGAATGTTTCCATCAACTTCTAATTTTGTGAGAAAAAAAGCGAGTGCCAATGCACTCTTATCACCCTCGCTTAATGAATATTTGAAGGACGGAAACAATGGATTATCTTCTTGTCTAATTTCAGTACCATTAATATGCAAGGCATACTGAATCATTGGCTCTTTACTTGAACCAACATAACCGCTATTCAGATTTCTAATCTCTAAGTAAGATGCAAATTTTTGGAGATACTCATTTATTTTAGTTGAATAAAGGGTAAATATTGTGGCAGAATAAGTATCAAGTTCTCTTTGTTTTGCGTCTTTTTGAGTTTTAAGAGTTGCTACAGTTAGGCTATCTGCCGTAAGCTTTGTACAAAGAGAGATACTTAATGTATCGCCTCTTTTTTTTATCGCTTTCAATTTTTTCAAATCAACTTCCAATTGTACTATGTTGGGCTGAGACGAAGCTTTTAAAGTAGCGACCCTTTGGTTATAATCAGTTATAAGCACATTAAATTCATTAATTTGAGTATTGAATGTACTTACCAATAATTCAAAAGAATTAATATCTGCCAATTCAATAGCGTGAATAGGGTTTCTGGATTTGGTTTCCAAACAGACTTTTACTTTTAAAAATGCGTCCACAAGCTTTTCTTTGTGTTCAATTATTGAAGTTAGTTGTGGTGGGTTGGGTAGGTGAATTTTCCAAAAATCTATTAATCCACTATTTTTTGTAATAACTGATTCGATTTGTAAAAGAGAACTATCTAGATTAAATGCAGAAAAAGAGGCATTTAAGTCTGATAATACTTTCAAAAGTAAATTATACTCATCATTAAAATACTGTTTATATGCTTCAAATATTTCAATACTGTCGAGTGTACGTAAGCAAAAAGGACAGGAATTATTAACTACGGAATTATACCCCTGCTTAAGCCATTCTTCCTCTTTACCATCCATTGCTAGATGTTCTTTATGTTCTCTAAATTTTTGAAGATACGTTTCTGAAATAGTGTCAATAGATTTGGACAGCGCTGCTATGACAGTTGTAAATTCAAACGGTAAGGTTAATACAGGAATAAGAGCAAGCGACAACTTCTGTTTTATAGTTTGATAATTTCTTGCAGTAACAATTTCAGCGTCTTTAGCAATAATCTTATCGTCAATTGCTTCGTCAATTAGAATATTACAGTAATCTGTCGCTGTATAGGCATTATCTATCGCCAGTTTTATTTTTTCAGTAGTTTCCCGAATTTCTTTATTCGTTTCTTCTATGATTTCCTTTAAGTTTTTAATATCAATTTTTAGCTGGATGCCCTGTTGTCCAAAAATAATTTCAAATAGATTCTTTTTATGAGTATTTTGGATTTCCAATCCTGTATATATATTCTCATTAATAAAATGAATATCAAATATCTCAATATCAGATTTATGATTATTCCAAGTACCATTTGCAAAGGTATGCAGGCTGTTCACTGTTGAATTTGTAAGAACTTCTATAGTTTGTGGAAATGTTGTATCAAATGATCTTTTTCTAGATAGAAGCGCGTTATTTCCTTTTAAAGATTTTAAAATTACTGAAAGGGTAGTTTTACCGCTCCCATTTTCCCCATAAATTAAATTTATTTTTTCAAAATCAGTCGTTCTGAAACTTATTAAAGGGGTGCTATGGTTATAGTTGAGAAATTTTCCAGTGCCGCTTATTTTAACAAATTTTTTAATCATAGTTTAACCAATAAAATGTAAAAATATGTAATTATGTTTAATTCCAGAATAACATATTAAATTTAAAAAGCCCAACGAATTTTCGCTGGGCTTTAGTTTTTATGCTTTCGTAATTACAATCTTTCCTCTCTTTACATAAACCTCAATCGCATCCCCAATCTTAAAATCCGATTCCGCAAGATAATTACCCACCAAATGAATTACAGGATAGCGTTTACCTGGAGACTTTTTAGCAAGTCGGGAACTAGAAGGGCGAAAAGCATAATACACTTTCTTCCGGCGTTTTGAGTCTTCCGGCATATTACCCTTTAATAACCTTCTTCAGTAAACCGATAATCTCCTGCACATTATCCGCCCGTTCAATTACTATGCCGGTACTTTCGCCATTCCAAAACTTCTTTACAGAATCTGGCAGGGTTTTAATAACATGATGCTTAACCATTTTGCGTACCTGCTTTTCAGCGCACATTACCACAAGATAGATGCTTTGTTTTCTCATGTGAAAAAATGCAAGGTTCCGGTCTTTCCGCAGGGAAATGTAGATACTCTTCGGATTAAATTGCAGGGAACTGTCCTCTTTAATTAACTCTGTTTTAATCTTCATATATATCCCTTTTACAGTCTCCGACACTCCC
>DATHNB010000186.1:0-3217 GCA_035486495.1 Ferruginibacter sp.
ATGTTGTGAATAATACAATCCAAAATAATATATTTTTCAGCAGAATAAAGAATCAGCCAACCGCTATTTTGGGAAAAAACAGAAACCAGGCAAACGATTATGGAAAATTTAGCAATAATATATATATAAGCCCTAATCCAACACAATCTTTATTAGTAGGCTATAATGAGGAAACAAAAGACACCAAAAGAACATCGTTAAATGACTGGAAAACAAAATCTTCAAAAGATGCTAACTCCGTTGGAATTGGCGGTGCCGATATATATAGTCATACTATTAACTTTGTTTACAATGATTCTAATCAAACAAAAACAATTCAGCTTAATGGCAGCTTTAAGGATGTTAAAAACAATGTATTTAATGGCCAAATAACATTACAACCGTTTACTTCGGCTATTCTTTTAAAAGTTAATTAATAATGCTTCACTACAAAATCTTTAAATAAATATTTCCTAAACCTCAAACACTCAATGAAAAGAAGGTCATTTGTAAAACACGCCGGAAAATTTTTAGCCGTCGCGCCTGCTTTATTACCCGGCATTTATTTAACATCATGCAAAAAAGAGGCTTCCCCACGCCCGCTTGAAAACGGCAACATATCTATAAACAACCATCCCCACTCCGCACCATTGGATAACATCGGTATACTTGATGGTTACGTTGACAAACAATCTTATTTTCCCGGTGATAGTTGCGTTGTTTACCTATCGGCCGATGCTTCATATAATGACCGGCTAATAAAAGTAAACAATATTCTTCATCAATTTGCTTTCTATATCGTGGTCGCTAATGTCGATAAGCAGCAAATGCAAGCTAATAATCCCTCGGTAAACGGATATGGTTATACACCCACCACTACTATAACCATACCCGACATTGCCAGCGGCATTTATTTAATTGCAGATACTATTCCGTTGATCATAAAAAGTAAAAATACGAATGTTGATTTTACAATCGTATACCCATCTAATACGGAAAACGCTTATTGCCTTTCAGGAGGGTATGATTTATATAGTACCCCCCCAGTTCAAATGGTCTCATTTTTAAGGCCAATAGCGTGGACTTATTATGCATCCGGCTTTTTCAAATGGGTTATTCAACAATCATATACCTATAATGTAATAGCCGATATTGATGTTGACGATGCCACAAATATAAAAGGCAATTTGTTGATCATACCCGGCCATAGTGAATACTGGACAAAACTAGCCAGGCAAAATTTTGATGCGCATGTAAATTCAGGTAAACACGCCCTGGTATTGTCAGGCAATACCATGTACTGGCATGTTAGGTACAATGCTGAAGGCAATCAAATGACATGTTACAAACTTGTAAAAGATCCAACACCCGACCCTTTAGATAAAACGGTAATATGGGCTTATGCATCCCAGCAATACCCTCCTACTCAAAGTATCGGGGTTGACGGTGAGAGTGGAGGCTATGGCATACAAAGCACTAAAAGTTTCCAGGGGATTAAAATTTACGACCCTGCCTCACCTTTGTTTGCCGGGCTAAATTTAAACAAAGGCGATATTATTCCTTGTTCAACCCATGAATATGATGCCGCGCCAATCGCCGGATATGATCCCGAGGGTTTCCCCATCATTGATAATACAAAGTTAGGCTTTTCTCAAGTCAAATTAATTGGTTATGACACCGCACTTGACTATTTTACAGCGAACAAATTCAATACAGTATCCGCCTTAATGTTTAAAAAAAAACAAAGTTCAGGTGTTGTAATTAATATGGCAACAACAAATTGGTGTACAAATCTTTATTTTTCGGCCACAAGCAACCCGATTATTCCCGCAATTACCAGGAACGCCATTGATGGGTTATTAAATAATAAAGATATGTTTTAACACTACCGTCCACCCGACCGTTACATGAGATAGTCACAATTTAATCAGTTACGATTAATTAAATTAATCATAATTTCTGTTCAATATTATTTTTATCCCTTTTTCCTTGCAATGCATACCATCATAAAAATCTGCTCCACTTAAACCCACCTTTCGAGGATTATATGAACCATAAATTTTTATGCTATTCATTTTTGCATATTTAAGTATATAACTTTCCGTTTTAATAACCATCGGATATTTTCTTTCAACTACATTATAAACAATCGGGTGATAGGGTGGGAGAAAAAACACAATATTGACATTGTGTTTTTTGAAATCTCTAATTAATAAATTAAATAACAGTATTGACTTTGGTGAAAGTGAATCAAACTGTTCAATGCTGTAAACACTCCCTTTAACATAATCCTCTGCTATTTGATCAACTTTAGCGGGAGGTGCTTCTCTAAAATCTTTTGGATATGTTATTGAACCATCTATCAACTTGGTTTCTGTCAAATTGTATTTTACCGACGTTGACATAGGATTCCTGGAATCTTTAATTACAGCTGGAATATTTTTTAAACAACGCTGAAAATAAGATGGCGATAAAAGTTGGAAATACTTAATATCAACGGTTACCGGAATAACTTCAGAAATTTTATTTTCATTTAAAAAATTATAATATTCAGATTTTAACGATTGCCATCTTTGTAGATCATTATTTTTATTAAATATCCAGGGATCAATACCTAATAAAATTGTTTTCGGTATAATGTGATTAGACTTATATAATTGATATATAGAAACCAAATCTTCAATACTTGCACCACTAACACTGCAATTAAAAATCGATTTATTTTTAAAGCAATCAGAGTTTATGAGCATGGTTCTACTCGAACCTATTATTAAAATATCGGGGCTGGTTTTAAAATTTTTAACCACTTCTTTCTGAAAAAGTCGCTCATTATAATTTGCAATGTTGGTTACATTTTTGCCACTTTTTAATATTTGGGACATCATTTTGATATGATCACTATGAAATAGTAAAGCAACATCACCAAAATAATTAACCCCAATTAAAATGGTTGCAAGCAATGTGCTTAAAAGAAATACTTTTTGTATGAATTTTTTCACTGGATGATTGTTGTCTCTATTATTTAATAAAACCATTAAATAAGTACCTTTTAAAATTGGAAATAAATAAACTGGTTTTCACTAAAGTTACCAAATGTCAAAATGCAAATTGCAACAATCATATAGACGGAATAATTTATTACAGAAGAGTTGCTTTTTTTAAAAATAGCTAAAGCAAATTGCTCTTCTCTTCCCATCCATTCTATTACAATAAAAGGTATCAAAAATAGAAACACGGT
>DATHNB010000187.1:0-3729 GCA_035486495.1 Ferruginibacter sp.
ATTAAAGTGGCACGCGAGCTGGGTTCAGAACGTCGTGAGACAGTTCGGTCCCTATCTGTGATGGGCGTAGGAAGTTTGAGTGGACCTGACCTTAGTACGAGAGGACCGGGTTGGACTAACCTCTGGTGTATCTGTTGTGCCGCCAGGTGCAGTGCAGAGTAGCCACGTTGGGACGAGATAAGCGCTGAAAGCATCTAAGCGCGAAACTCACCACAAGATGAGACTTCCATACAGGGACGTCAGAGACTATGACGTTGATAGGCTGCAGGTGTAAAGTCAGAAATGACATAGCCGAGCAGTACTAATTACCCGATAATTTTCTCTGGGAAAGTACTTTGGTATACCATATAATCATTAGGTCAAACCTATTGGAGCAAGTTCAGTGTAAGCTGAAACAAACCTCAATGGTGGCTATAGCGCCGGTGTTCACCTCTTCCCATTTCGAACAGAGAAGTTAAGCCCGGTTGCGCCAATGGTACTGCAGTCAAATGTGGGAGAGTAGGTCGCCGCCAATCTTATTATAACGCCCCTTGTTGAAAAACATGGGGCGTTTTTTCGTTGTAAACAAGCACCATAGATCCAGATGATAGGGCTGATATAAATATTTTCGTCTTTTACACTTTATTTTTGTGGTAAATGATATATATCAACTGACTAATGCTTTCATCGGAGATAAATAATTCATTATATTACTACTATTTATAAAATTCACCTTATTTTTAAACTGTTATGAATGTTATTGTTACAAGTGAAAATAAAAAGGCATTATTCTATTCAGCCCTGTTTCTGATAGGCACGGGTTTCTTTGTTTTTTCATATAGTTATTTAATAAAGTACGATACTGGGGTATTTTTAGGATTATCATTTGCCTTGCTGTCACTTATTTGCATGGGTTTTATTCGATACAATTATATCTTCACGGCTAAATTACTATGGGGAATTGGTACGCCATTACTGATCATTGTGTCAACAGCATTATTTCACGTTAAAAAAAATAGTTCAATTTTAAGTCTGGGTGATGCGTTAATAGGTGCCGCTTTGTTTGTAATATATTCCTTTCATGAAAAACGCGAGAAATGGGGGATGTGGCTTTGTATTATATTGTTTACCGTATGTATTCTTTTTTATGATCAGGTTATTATTAACAATAGTGACCCTCGGATTGATTATTCTTTTGTAACGGATAATTACCTGCATTTTAAACTTACTCAGATATTTCATTTCATATCCTTGGTTTATTTGGTTCTGATTGTAAAAGGAAGTAAAGAACGTATTGAAATAAAATTGGCTGATAATATTATTCGCTTTAAACAGTTTACCGAAAATATGTTGAAGCTTTCCAAAAACAAAAAGGTTCATAGCGGAATTTTAATAGAATCACTTATAGAGATCATTCCATTTCTTGCTACGAATCTGAATGTCTCAAGGGTGAGTATATGGGAATATAACGAGGACTTGGAAGCTATCCAGTGCTTGGTTTGCTATGATGATGGGGCTCAAAAGAAAATAACAGAAGGAGGTATATTGTTTAAAAAAGATTTTCCGGTTTATTTCTCTCATCTACTGAGCGAAAAAATGATTGTTGCTGATAATGCAGCAGAAAATATTAAAACAAGTGAATTTAAAGTATCTTATCTTATTCCAAATTTGATTAAATCAATGATGGATTTTCCTTTTTTTGTTGATGGGAAGTTTAAAGGAATATTATGCTATGAAGAACAGCGGTGTGAAAAAAAATGGACCGAAACGGATATTCTATTTGCACAAACATTGTCCATGTATATTAGCATTATTTTTTATTGTCATATACGTAAAGAACAGAATACTAAACTTGCTGAGTTAAGTGAATCGCTGAAGATTCAGAACCAGAAATTAAATTCCATTAACCGGAAAATTATAAGTGAAAACGATATATTGTTAACTGACCTTGATTGGAAAAATAAAGATATAGAACAAATGCGAAGTTTGTTAAATGATTTATCGTTTAAAAATTCACATCACTTGCGTGGCCCGTTGAGTCGTATTTTAGGACTGTTGCACTTATATAGCACTGATCCGAATAAAGATAATAAAGAATTATACATAGAATATTTAAAAAAATCAGCTATAGAACTGGATATCATTATCAAAGAAATTGGTCTTGAGTTGAATAGAAATATGTAATTATAGTTTGAAAAAACACTCTTCAAGTTTTTGCATTTTTAATAATCGCAATTCATGGACTAAGGAATCATTTACGTTGTGTTCAGGTATGGAATGAGTGCGTTTATTAGGCAGAATGTCAAATGTCTTGGGTATATAGTATATGTTGCCCTTACTTTTACCTTCTGTATTAAGTTTATTGCATTAAAATCATGCAAAATAATAACTGTTTTCTTTGTAAAAAATGAATTTACGACTTATGTTTGTTGTTAAACATTTATGAAAATGAAATTGATTCATCTCATATTTTCCTTTTTTGCTCCCATTTCCCCCGGAATGGCAAGGAGCTTTTCTTTGCCCAACTCTAGGCCCTAGGCCACATATACCGATTTGTTGCCTATGTGGCACTCTCCAGTACAGGTTTCTGTTTGTTTATATAAAAGGATAATCTTCCCTTAATACAATACTTATTATCATTATAATCAGAAAAGCTCTCTGAAATCATTATCAGAGTTTAAGTACCGAAATGAAAAACACAGACGTGTTCGATATAAAGGTTCAGGTTGCCGGTCCTGAACACAAACATTTAGCAGAAGCCATTGTAGATGAAATGGCAGAAAGTGCTAAAGCTCGCGGAACTGGTATTGCTAAGCGTAGTCCGGATTACATTCGTCAGAAAATGGACGAGGGAAAGGCTATTATTGCCATTACCAAAATGGGACAGTTTGCAGGTTTCTGTTACATCGAAACTTGGGGTCATGAAAACTATGTGGCAAACTCAGGACTGATTGTAGTTCCAGACTTTCGTAAATATGGTCTGGCTACCAAAATCAAGGAAAAAGCTTTTGAACTTTCCCGTAAAAAATACCCGGATGCTAAACTATTCGGTCTTACTACCAGTGCCGCTGTTATGAAGATCAATTCGGATCTTGGCTACAGACCTGCGCATTATACAGAATTAACGGATGATGAAGATTTCTGGAAAGGATGCTCCAGCTGCGTAAATTATGAAATCCTGAAAAGCAAGGATCGTAAGATGTGCATGTGTACCGCGATGGTATATGATCCGGCTGAGAAAAAGAAGAAAAAATGGGACTTTATTACCGATTCTGCTTTATGGGAAAGATGGCAGCGTATTAAGCAAATGAAATTGTTGAAGGCTTTTAATAAAGGAGGTTCAAAAGTAATGAGCTTTCTGGGGCTAGCGTAATGGGCTTAAGGCCTAATGCTAAAGACTCATGGTTTAAGATCTAAGATAAAAACCAAGAAATCAAAACTTAAATAAAAGAACATTTAGCTTTAAGCAAGAAAAAAACAATGAAGAAAAAAGTAGTATTAGCATTTAGTGGAGGATTAGACACAACCTATTGCGCAAAGTATCTTACAGAGGATTTAGGGTATGAACTGCATACTGCTATTGTGAATACAGGTGGTTTCAGCAAAGAAGATCTTATTGATATTGAAAAGAAAGCCTATGAATTGGGTGTTACATCTCACACGACACTTGATATCATTGAAAAATATTACAATGAATGCGTACGGTACATGGTATACGGAAATATTCTCCGTAACAATACCTATCCGCTT
>DATHNB010000188.1:0-7842 GCA_035486495.1 Ferruginibacter sp.
TCTGTTGATGAGTTGAACAAAAAAGAAGAGCTGGCCAAACGTTTATTTATGAGCCAGGGAATCACATTCACGGTATATAACAGTGGTGAAGGGATCGAAAAAATATTCCCGTTTGATATTATTCCCCGCATCATTACCTCAGCCGAATGGAACTATATTGAAAAAGGAATTAAGCAAAGATTAAAAGCACTCAATCTATTTCTTAAAGATATTTACAGCACACAGTTTATTATTAAAGATGGTATTGTTCCGGCAGATATGATTCATAGCTGTCCTCACTACTTAAGAGAGATGTATAACTTTCCTGTGCCGCATGATATTTATGTACATATTTCGGGAATAGACCTGATACGCAACGGCGATGGTTCTTTCTATATATTAGAAGATAATCTTCGTACGCCAAGTGGTGTTAGTTATATGCTCGAGAATAGAGAGATAACGAAAAGGCTGTTCCCTGATCTATTACCTAATAACAATGTTCGTAGTGTAACAGAATATCCAAGCCTACTATATAGAAACTTGGTTTCAATGTCACCAAGACAAACAAGTAATCCTACCATTGTTTTATTAACGCCAGGTATTTATAACTCTGCTTATTTTGAACATACCACTTTAGCAAGATTAATGGGTGTTGAATTAGTAGAAGGAAGCGATTTAGTTGTAGATAACCACCGCGTTTATATGAAAACTACTTCCGGCTTGCGACAGGTAGACGTTATTTATCGTAGAGTTGATGATGATTTTCTGGATCCATTGGTATTTAATCCTGCAAGTGCACTAGGTGTTGCTGGTTTAATGAGTGCTTATCGTAAAGGAAATGTTGCTATTGTAAATGCGCCCGGTAATGGTGCTGCAGATGATAAAGCTGTTTATTCTTTTGTGCCGGCAATGATCAGGTATTACCTAAACGAAGAGCCGGTGTTAAAAAATGTACCTACCTATCAATTAGGAAAAGAAGAAGAAAGAGAACATGTATTTGCTAATATTGAGCAAATGGTTATTAAAAAAACAAACGGCAGTGGTGGTTATGGAATGCTAATGGGATGTGCTGCCAGTAAAGAAGAAATAGCAGATTACAAAAAGGAAGTATTATTAGATCCAAGACAATTTATCGGACAACCAATTATCAGCCTTTCTTCTGCGCCATGTTATATGAATGGAAAATTGCAACCAAGAAGAGTTGACCTTAGGCCTTATGCATTATGTGGACCCGATGGTATTGAAATAGTACCAGGCGGATTAACTAGAGTTGCACTGCAAGAAGGTTCTATGGTCGTAAATTCATCTCAGGGCGGTGGTAGTAAAGACACGTGGGTGTTAAGTCCACTTGCCGAACCTCCCATCCCTTAAACTCAAAATAAAACAGTACCGATAGAAATCTGCCGATGAAGCTTAAAATAATACAATGTTGAGTCCAAAAAATAAATAATAATCTCTGCGTCCACATTAATGGATGCGAATAAATTAACCACATGCTAAGTAGAGTTGCTGATAGTTTATACTGGATGAGCCGTTATATGGAACGGGTGGATGGTATTTTAAGAATGCTGAAAATTAATTACGCGTCATCGCAGGATGATATTCAGGAGTTTTCGTGGAAACCTGTTTTGAAGATATTCACCTATTTGGAAGATCCAGAGATAGATGTATTGGCTCCTCACACACGAGATGTATTATTATTTATGGTTACGGGAAAAGACAATCCAAATTCTGTTTTGAATATTGTTACGCTGGCAAGAGAAAATGGAAGAAGCGTACAGGACCATATCACCAAAGAAATGTGGCAATGCCTGAATGATTTTTATCATAGCATGCGGGATGACAGGTTAAATTATTTATTAGAGAAAGATGATCCTATTACGGTACTGGATAATTTGATCAGACAGGGCCTTTTGTATTTTGGAACTACCGATGTTACTATGGCAAGGGGTGAAGGCAATTCATTCATTAGTATTGGAAAGTTTTTGGAAAGAGCAATTCAGTCTACCGATATTTTAGATGTAAAATTCAGTAACCTCAATTATGAGTTAGATAAAACAGCTGATACTACTTACTGGAAATATTTGCTAATGTCTATTTCGGGTTACGAATTATACCTGCGTACCTACCGTGATGGATTTGAAGCAAGAAATGTTGTTGAGCAAATTGTATTGAATGAACAATTTCCAAGATCAGTGGTATATTCTATTAATCAGTTACATCGATACTTTGAGCGCTTAAAAGGTGATCATCGTAACAAAACCGATTTTGACCAGATAGATTTCATGATCGGTAAATTTAAAAGCAGGATAAAGTTCTCTACCTCCAATTCAATTATACAAGAAGGCCTACATCATTTTTTAACTGAAACAAAAACCGGACTGTTTGAAATTGGTAAAAGTATTAGTCATAATTATTTTGCTATTTCATAAACAATATTTTATCTAAATAAGAAGAAAATTATGCCACGTTTTATCATACAGCATGTAACAAAATACACTTACGCAGAACCTGTCAGGGACAGCGCTAACCAGATTATGTTATACCCTTTAAAAGATCTGTTTCAAGATCTGATAAATCAACAATTAGTTATTACCGGTTACCCTAATGTTGAAAAGTATATTGATTATTATGGTAATGAAACAGGCACATTTATGTATTTAGATGCGCACAGTGAATTGTTGATCGATTCAAAAATAGAAGTGGTTACCAAACCGCGGATGATGCCCATTGTTGACGTGGCTATTGATAAACAATGGGAGTATCTAGAGCAGATAAAATATATTGTCCCTTTCATTGATTTTTTAAAGCAGGAACCTTTCGGAAATATAAATGAAGTAAAAGAAATTATCGATCCTCAATATTGTAAAAGATCTTCTGTTTTTGAAGCAGCAGAAAAATTGAATGAATATGTCTTTCAAAATTTTCAATACATAAAGGGTGTTACAAATATTGAAACTACTGTGGATGAGATATGGAAATTGAAAGCAGGTGTTTGTCAGGATTTCGCACATGTACTTTTATTAATGCTACGCATGATAAATATTCCTGCAAGATATGTGAGTGGTTATGTTTGTCCTTTAAATAAAGACTTGCGTGGTGAAGGTGCTACACATGCATGGGTTGAAGCATATATTCCTTTCTATGGTTGGTTAGGATTGGACCCTACTAATAATTGTATAGTAAATGACTTACATGTACGTCTGGCAATTGGCAGAAGTTTTATAGATTGTTCGCCAGTAAAGGGGACTTACAAAGGCACAGCTAAACAATTATTGGAAGTTGGTGTTTCTGTTTCTTATGAAGATGGCATAGCGCCAATGAAATTAAATACAAATTTAAAAGCTCAGCCACAGCCAGTATCTACTAACAGTAACAATATGAATAATTCTTATCGTCGCCATGTTGAAATGCAGCAGCAACAGCAACAGCAATAAATTTTATTCTGTTTCTTCTTCAGAAAAAGTTTCAGGCAGGTTTTCACTTTCATAACCACAATTGCCACATTGATACACATAGTTGGGTAGCACTGAATAATTCGAAAACAGTTTGGTTAAGATCGCTGTAAAAAAGTTTGTTGATCCGGGTTTTGCAATATAAGAAAATTCATGAGCACCACACTGAGGACAGGCTGTAGCTTTCATGTACTCATCATCAAATTGTTCTAAAAGCTTTCTTGCTTCGACTTCGTCTCTTACTTTTACAACTAGTTTTATTCCACCAATTGCACTTGTTAATAGGGGATCAATAGTTATAGTATGTTCATCTTTTAAATAACATTCTACGCCATAGGCTTGCAATTTCGTCAGTGTTAAATTAGCTGAAAAATAATCATTGAAGGCGCGTATTACAACTAGTTCCATTTTAAATATTTTAATTAAAAAAGTCTTCCCAAAATTGAGAAGACTTACATTGTATAGTTCAGTTGGTTAGTACGTTTTTAATTATTCAACATCAACGGCATCACTAACATCAATAACTCTTCGTTAGGTTCTGTTTCTGTTGGTTTAATGATCCCTGCTTTTGTTGAAGTACTTAGTTCCATCACAACATCATCTGTTTCTCCGGCGTTTAGCATTTCAATTAAGAACTTGGCATTGAACGCGATTTGCAGATCTTCTCCATCATATTGACAAGCCATGCGTTCGTTACCTTCAAAACTAAAATCAACATCCTGCGCAGCTAATTGTAATTCGCTACCACTGATGCTTAGTGCAACCTGGTTGGTACTCTTATTACTAAAAATACTTACACGGCGCAAAGCACTTTGAAAATCACCTTTGCTAACCGTCATTTTATATGGATTATCCAAAGGAATAACCACTTTGTAATCCGGGAAACGTGCGTCTATCAAGCGACAAACCAGTTCTGTACCGCCATGAACTACAAATAAATGATTGCTATTATAAGAGATCTTTAATTCATCATCATTATCAGGCAAAGCACTCTTTAATAAATTCAATGGTTTTTTAGGAACGATGAATGTATCTGTTTTAGGACAGCTAACATCTGTTCTTCTGTAACGAACCAATCTGTGTGCATCTGTTGCTACGCAAGTGATTCCTTTTTTATCCAATTCAAAAAATACCCCTGTCATTGCCGGACGCAAATCATCGTTACTTACAGCAAATAACGTTTTGTTGATAGCAGTTACCAATGCTGATGAACTCATTGTAAATGCATTAGAATCATCAGCCACAGGTTCTTTAGGGAAATTATCAGGATTTTCGCCCATCACTTTATACTTACCGTTATCACTCGCAATTTCAACAGCAAAATTTTTATCGATGGTAAAAGTTAGTGGTTGCTCAGCTATATTTTTTAATGAATCCATTAAAATTTTTGCAGGTATACAAACACGACCGTTTTCTTTTGCTTCAATATCAAGATGAACCTTCATCACTGTTTCCAGATCTGTGGCAACAACAGTTAGTTTATTCTTTTCAATTTCAAATAGAAAATCTTCCAGTATTGGTAAAACGGTATTAGTATTAATAACACCGCTAATTTGTTGGAGTTGCTTAAGTAATGCAGCAGACGAAACAATAAACTTCATAATATGTATTTGTTAAAAACCAAAGATAAAATATTGAAGCTAATGAAGGCATCTTAATGCTATTAATTTGCTATAGCTTATCAACAAGTATTTAACAACGTTGTTAATAGGGCTGTCTGTCGTTTTGTTTGTATCAAAGTAAACTGTATAATCTGCTATTTTTGCCGAAATCATGTACAAACAACAACTTACTAAAGAACAGGCACTGCCAAAAGTCAGACAATATTGCGCTTACCAGGAGCGCTGCCATAGTGAGGTTAAAGAAAAACTGTATGGTTTTGGATTGTATAAAAAGGATGTAGAGCAATTGATCAGCAATTTAATAGAAGAGAATTATTTGAATGAAGAACGTTTTGCCATTGTTTTTGCCGGTGGCAGATTCAGGATAAAACATTGGGGTAAAATGAAGATCAAATACGAATTAAAACAAAAACAGGTTAGCGAATACTGTATCAAAAAAGCCTTACAAGAAATCAATTCAGCGGATTATTTAAAAACATTATACAAATTGGCAGAAGGAAAATTAAAATTACTCAAAGCCGAAAAAAACATCTTCACAAAAAAGAAAAAATTACAGGATTATTTGCTGCAAAAAGGATTTGAAGGACAATTGATACAAACAGTTATAAAAGATATTATTTAACCTAAGTTATTAAACAAAGTAATTTCTACAGAAGAATAGTATGATCGTGAACCCTTATTATGTTTGTCATTCAGAGCGAAGCGAAGAATCTAATGCTGGATACAGAAAGTCAGTTTTCTTTAGTGATTACAATAAACTATAAACACCTTCACAGTAGAAATATTCTTAATCCACCATAGCAGTTTGTGATTTTTTCGGTTTTAGTCGCTCATAGCCGCTGGGCTGCGTTCCTTCTCCAGCGCTCCTTTGGCCACTGACGAAAATCTGCTTCGCATGATTTTGTCTGCCATGCTTCGCCAGGCACCGCACCCAAAGAGGCGCTTCCGTAGGAACTGGTAGAATTTATGGAGCAATTAATTCTGATAATACTATTTCGCAATAGCTTTTATCTTGAATTAATTGCGGGATTTCTCCAGACAATAATTCTCCACACAACTTCTGCGCTTAGCAAAGTACCTACTGCAAATAATGCCGGTTTAAAAGATGCGCCCGAAGTTGAGAATGCTGCCACTAATGCAACTGAATAAACACATAAAGGAAGTAGTGTCATCAGACAAAGTCCCACAATATTTAAAGGAATTTTAAATGGTCTATGTTCATCAGGAGCTTTGATACGGAGTATAATTAAGGAAATAAATTCTAGTGATAATGCTGCACCATAAAGCGTTACATCAATAATTAATAGATCGGTGAAGGACCATAATATCATTACACTTACAACTGCTGCGCAAATAATAATGGATATATAAGGTGTATTGAATTTTGGATGAAGCGCACTTAATTTTGGCGATAATAATTTATCATCAGCCATCACTTTTGGTACACGAGATACGGAAAGCAAAATAGCAGAGAACAAACCAAGTGTACTCGCCATTCCGCCAATCGATAATAATACTCCCAGCCAATGACCGCCTAATAATGCACCTAATGCAGGAAACCCCTGATTCATCATATCATTAAAATCGATTCCCGAATTTTGTGCGATGATGGTAGTAACAAAATATATAGTAAATACAATCGCAAACGCGATCGCTACTGAAACAAGGTAAGATCTGATTGGTTTATCCACTTCTTCGGCATATGTAGTTGTGTTATCCCAACCCATAAAATTCCACATTACCGTATACAATCCCATTCCTATTGAAGTAAAACCAATTCCTTTCAAAGAAAAATTTCCTAAAGAAAGAGAGCCGGTATGGTGCGCAAAACCGATCACAAAAAAAATGATAAAAGGAATCAATACAACAGCCGTGAGTACTATAGATATTCTCCCAACAGGAACAATTCCTATAATATTAAATGCTGCACTTATCCAAATAATAGCCAAGCATATAGGCACTTTATATTCCACAATTTGCGGAAATAAAAATGAAGCATATACGACAAATAAAACAGGATAAATAGCAAGATCTACAAACGTGTATAACCACGTCCACCATCCTTCATACAAAGCCCAACGCTTACCTATAGCACGTTTTACCCATTGGTAATAGCCGCCATTTACCGGCATCATGCTGTTTAATTCAAGCACCGTAAAAATAGTTGGCATGTCCCATAACAAAGGCACCAATATCAACAATAATAATGCGCCGCCTTTGCCTACATAAAAAAGCAATGGTTCCAACCCATAAGGACCACCGGAAACCGTTAAAAAAATAATGGCTGCTAATTGCAAAGGGCGAAGCCTTTTAACCACTGGTATTGTACGCATACTGCGAAGAAAATAATTATTTAGCGAATCTGGATAATTTATTTCCAATTGATAGATAGTAAACAAGTCTGTCTATTTGTAGATAATCAATTCGTAAATTTGTATAAGAACGAAACCATATGTCAGGCCTCACCATTACTACCATACAAACCAATTTATATTGGGAAGATAAAACAGCAAACCTGCAAATGCTGAAAGAAAAGATTAACGCCATTGACGAAAAAATGGAAATTGTAATACTACCTGAAATGTTTAGCACGGGCTTCAGTATGCAACCTCAATTATTGGCAGAAACAATGGACGGTGAAACGGTAACGTGGATGAAGGAAATTGCTGCAGACAATAAAATTATTTTAACAGGGAGCATCATCATAAAAGAAGATGGAAAATATTTTAACCGTTTGATATGGATGTTACCCAACGGACAATTTGGTTATTATGATAAGCGCCATC
>DATHNB010000189.1:0-3848 GCA_035486495.1 Ferruginibacter sp.
AATTTACTCGAAGAAATCACCAACATAAAAGTGAATGGGATAAGAAAAAAATTTGACAATTTAAATATCATAGAAATTCAAGAAAAACAAAACAATTCGACTGATGACAATACTCTTAAATTCGACAAAAAAGAAGAAATAAAAAAAGAAATCGAATTGACTTATGAACAAAAATTAAAATCCCAAATATTAAAAAAATGGAGATTCTATAAATCAAAAAATGAGAAAATAAGTGCCTTCTTGATTTTAACTGACGAAGAAATAAAGTCAATTATTTCAAGACCAAAAATTGATAGTAATAAAATATTTGAAATCATACCTAAAAAAAATGCAATCAAATACTGTGAAGAAATTCTTAGCCAACTTAACAATATAGATATGTATGTTATAGGAAAGGTTATAAACGTTTGGTATCAAGACAACTCCACTTCATATGATAGAGTAAAACTTAAAATATTCAAAACTAACGAGGAGAGATGGTTTGACACAACATTTGAATTACCAATTAGGGATAAGGTTTTAGGTGTAAAAATTAATAACACATGGTTCAATGAATACATGTATTTAGACTACTAGATTCAACCCCGTAAGCAACCCGCACAGATACGCCACGCACAATACCTGCCCTGCATATCTGCGCTAGTGAATAACAAAAATTATTAATTAATAAAATGTATTAAAATGAGAAAATTAATTTTCTTTATGCACACTTCACTTGACAGTTTTGTGGCAGGACCTAACGGAGAAATGAATTTCATAACTGTGAATGAGACAATGTTTGATTTTATTGCAACAATGACAGCAGAAGCAGACACCGCTCTTTACGGACGAGTAACGTATGAAATGATGCAAGGCTATTGGCCAACAGCAGGCGAAAAACCTAACGCATCAAAGCACGACATAGAGCATTCAAATTGGTACAACAAAGTTTCAAAAGTTGTATTATCTAAAACTCTTCATGAAACCGGACTTCACAATATCAAAGTTATCAGCGATCACCTTTCGGACAACATTAATAAATTAAAGCAACAGGAGGGAAAAAATATTCTAATATTTGGAAGTCCTCATGCTTCACAATCGTTATTAAACGAAGGATTAATTGATGAGTTTTGGCTTTTTGTTAATCCAATAATATTAGGGAAAGGTATGCCGCTATTTAAAGATATAACCGGTACTACTAAATTGAATTTTATAGAATCCAAAACTTTCCCGGGTGGTGTAATTGCGCTTCATTATGGGAGATTGTAAATAAATATTCTCAGCAATGTCCTCTGCGAGAGACATTGCGTAAATCACACCTACTGGCGCAAGTCTTCCTTCGGAAGACTTGCGCCAGTTTTTTTATCAGAAAAATAAATTTGCAAAACCGAATAGTTGCGTATATATTTGCAACCGAACAGTTGCTTAACATAAATTTTTGAAGAACATGAGAAGAGATATTTTTCAGGCAATAGCCGATCCGACAAGACGGGCAATTATCGCCTTAATAGCATTACAGGCAATGACGCCGAATGCTATTGCAGATAACTTCAACACAACCAGGCAATCTGTTTCCAAACACCTTCGCATACTCACAGAATGCAAATTGGTAAAACAGGAACAACAAGGCAGGGAAATTTACTACTCACTTGAAATTAACAAAATGAAAGAAATTGATAAATGGCTTAACCAATTCAGAAAAATTTGGGAGACACGATTCAATCAACTTGACCAAGTATTATCAACAATTAAAAAACAGAAAAAATGAAAAACAATTTGTTATTTGATTTTACCGTTGATAAGGCATCAAAAACGGTATTCGTAAACAGAGAATTTGATGCAGATCTTTCGCTGGTATGGGATGCCTTTACCAAACAAGAAATTCTTGACCAATGGTGGGCACCTAAGCCATGGATGTCAAAAACAAAGACTATGGATTTTAAAGTTGGTGGCAAAAGATTTTATGCTATGGTAAGCCCGGAAGGACAAGAGCATTGGTCAATCGAAAAATATACTTCTATTAGTCCAAAATCCAATTTTAAAATGTTGAATGCTTTTGCAGACAAAGATGAAAACCCTGAATTGCCAGGTTCTGATTGGGATCTGAATTTCAGCGAAGAAAACGGAACGACAAAAGTGAGTATTATTATTAAAAATGAATCTCTTGCCCGTATGGAGCAAATGATTGAAATGGGTTTCCAGGGAGGATTTACTATGACATTAAATTACCTGGAAGATCTGTTGGCAACTTTATCGAAATGATTTCTCAGCAACGTCTGCTTTGGGAATGATGTTTGTTGTTGCTTATAATAAACCACAAAAAAATATTTTATGCAAAAGATCAGCCCTTTCATTTGGTTCGATAGCAATGCTGAAGAAGCAATAAATTTCTATCTTCCTATTTTTAAAAACTCAAAAATTATAAGGTTCACACGCAACCCGCCAGGCTCGCCCGGGCCTGAAGGCGAATTGCTTGTGGCAACCATCCAGCTGGAAGGACAGGAAATTACTTTGATGAATGGCGGTCCTGGTCATCCGCTCACTGATGCCATCTCGCTCACAATAAATTGCAACTCCCAGGAAGAGGTCGATCACTATTGGAACAAATTCCTTGAGGACGGTGGCCAGAAGATTGCCTGTGGTTGGCTGAAAGACCGATTTGGCCTTTCCTGGCAGGTAACGCCAACCATATTGCCAGCGTTGCTTAGTGATTCCGATAACGTAAAAGCAGGTCGTGTTATGCAAGCCATGATTAAAATGATCAAACTGGACATTGCGGCGTTGAAAGCTGCGGCCGATAAAAAATAGCCTCTGACTTAGAATTGTTTTTTAAATAAATAAATTTTTAGAAGATGAGAAAAATAATTGTCTTATCAATGATCACATTGGAGCGAATGATTCGTGGAGGACAAGAACCAAATCAATAAATTAAAAAAATAAAAATGAACGATAGATATAAATACGGTATTGGTTTCTGGTCAGGCGCTGGCATTTACAGCTTAATCAATATGATCATGAATCTTAATCATAGAAGCCAAAGTAAAATTTGGGTTTACGATTGTATCATAACATGCGTGGCTGTTGTTGGTTTGATTTTGTGCATTTATTTATTGAATAAAAGAAAAGAAAAATAGTTTTTTTCATCAACATGGTTTAACAGGTGTACAGTTATCTAGTACACGAACCAAGGTCAGGATATCATTACGTGCTTCTGATCTTCTCTTCTTCCAGATCAATTAAATACAATTGGGCTCTGATAACCTCTTCATCTAAATCAGGATCTGTATTTCTATCAATTAAAAAATTGCGCTGGTGTTCCAATAACTCAAGATAAATTCTTCGGTGTTCCGCATCCATCATTTCGTCATCAGGCATTTGCATTTTGTCTTTCCAATGTTTGAGTGTATCTGCAAGTAAAGGTTTACTGATTATATATTCGACGTATTGATCCTTAAGTACATTAACCGAGTGTGCATACAACTCTTTTCTGATCCTTTTCGAAACCTTATCTAAATCCTCCTCGGAATTTATAAATGAAGAATTTTGTTTTAAAATATAAGGCAACGTAAGTCCTTGTACCAGCAACGTAAGCACAATAATCACAAAGGTGATGAACAAGATCAGGTTTCGCTGCGGAAAGTCCTGACCGTTACCTAGTGTAACAGGAATAGCTAGTGCTGCGGCCAGTGAAACAACACCTCTCATTCCGGTCCAGCCGAGTATAAAAGGTCTCTTCCACATCCCCTCGCGGTTCATAGTATTAAAAGTATTGCGTCTGAATAAATAGGTAGCGAAGAGTGCGAAGAAAGAAGAAATAATTCTTACAGCAATCAAAAGAAGGGTAACCCATATTCCATATTCAATAGCAG
>DATHNB010000190.1:0-3738 GCA_035486495.1 Ferruginibacter sp.
TTCTTCCCAGCAACATCTCCTGAATAGGGACGTTGCGTTGCTTGCTACTCAGTAGATTCATTATAACTATAGAATAGTATCTTCATGCAATGCCCGTAAAACATACTATTTCAGAAAACTATGGAACATATTTTATAACATTTACTTGTTATAATTGGCTGTCATTAATCGATAAAGTAAATGGTTATGATATTGTATACAATTGGTTTGATCATTTGAAAGGTAAGGGTCATTTTATAAATGGGTATGTTATTATGCCTAATCATGTTCATGTATTAATAAGTTTCAAAAATACATTACAAAGTATCAATACAATTGTAGGTAATGGAAAACGATTCATGGCTTATGAAATAATAAAAAGATTACAAGAAAATAAAGAAGATGCAATCGTAAAACAATTAGAAGATGGAGTAGAGACCGCAAGAAAGTTAAAGAATAAACAGCATGAGGTTTGGAAATTGTCTTTTGATTGGAAAGAATGTAAAAGCCCATCATTTATTAATCAAAAATTGGTGTATATGCATAATAACCCTTGTAGTAAGAAATGGCAATTAAGTATAAATCCTGTTTCATATATTCATAGTTCAGCAAAGTATTATATACAAGGTGACCAAGGAGTATATAGAGTCACTAATTTTATGGAAATGGAAGATTTTAATTTGAGTGATTATTAGCATAGCAGTGCACGCAACGTCCCTTGCAGGAGACGTTGCTGGGAAATAGTAGTGTATCAAACGTATTGACGACATGATTTTGAATATATAAATAATTGACTTTCAATAAATATTTTATTTTTGAGTTTATTTAACTGGACAACCGTATCTACATGACAACAATTTCTAAAGACAATAATTTTGTTACGCTTATAAATATATTTATTGTTGAACCTGTCAATCAACAAAAGCTTATTGATTTATTGACTTCAGCTACAAATGATAGTGTGAGACAAATACCAGGCTTTATTTCATCAAGCTTGCATAGAAGTTTAGATGGACGCAAGGTTACAATGTATGCTCAATGGAAAAGTATTGAGGATTATCAAAATATGCGTAATAATCCAGTAGCATCGCCATATTTAGAACAAGCACTTGCAATTGCCACATTTGAACCAGGAATGTGTGAAGTGGTTGAGACTTTTTTGCCTCGAAATTATTAGTTTAATTACATTATTATTGTACTATTAAACTAATTATTTTGATGCAGCTTGTTGATCCAATAACCAGAAAGCCACTTGTGATTTTGAAAAACGGATTGGCTGAAGATGATAAATTAAAATATCCGCTAATTAATGGCGCCTACCGCATTGTGCAAGATAATAATTACACAGAAAATTTTGGCTATCAGTGGAATAAATTTGTTACTGCTCAGATAGACAAAAGCAATACAACGTCTATTTCTAAAATTCGCTTATTTGCTGAAACGGGTTGGGATAAAGAAGATCTTGCTAATAAAAAGGTTCTGGAAGTTGGATCAGGTGCCGGAAGATTTAGCCAAATAATATTAGATTATACAAGCGCCCAATTATATAGTATAGATTATAGCAATGCAGTAGAAGCAAACTATAAAAATAATGGTCCTAACGAAAGATTGCATCTTTTTCAGGCGAGTATATATGAAATGCCTTTTGCCAGAGAACAATTTGATAAGGTTATTTGTATAGGCGTATTACAACATACGCCGGATGTAGAGAGGTCGGTAAAAGCATTGATTGAAATGGCAAAACCAGGAGCAGAAGTGTTGGTAGATTTTTATCCAATTAACGGTTGGTGGACAAAATTAAATGCTAAATATCTTTTCCGGTTTTATACAAAAAAAATGAGTCATGAAAAATTGTATAGAAAAATTGAGAATAATATTGATTGGCTTATAAAAGCTCATAGATTCTTTTCTAAAATTGGCATTGGGAAAATTGTCAATAGATTTTTACCGATTTGCGATATTGATGGAACAATGCCCGAAAATATCAATGAGCAAAAATTGAAAGAATTGTGTATACTTGATACCTTTGATATGTTTTCACCCGAATATGATCAGCCGCAACGTATAAGTACAGTAGTAAAGTGGTTTGAAAAATATGACATGAAGGAAGTTTGGGGTGGATACGTAACTTATGATAAAAGATATAAAGCGTCAGTAGTTAAAGGGATAAAAAAATAATTTATGTATTTGCCCTTAGTAAAATATTGAAGAATGAAAGAACGAATAATTTTTCCGATCCTAAGAACATTTTTATTCCCTATCGCTAAGCTCTACCCATTAAATAAATGGAATTATTTAATGGGTAGAGCTTTTGATATTAAACTATACGGAAAGGTTAAACCTAATCCTGTATTGTCTACAAGTGGATCGGCAAATATTAATATACTAATTGATCTTTTTAACGATGTAAAAAATATTGAAGGTTCTGTTGCGGAATGTGGTGTATTTAGGGGAGCTACTATAGCCTATCTTTCTTTCTATTTAAACTCTCAAAAGATCGAAAAAAAAATTTATGGTTTTGATTCATTCGAAGGGTTTGATGAAAAAGAATTAGAAATGGAAAAAACAGGTGGGTACTATTTGCATATTGACAAAGAAGATAGTCTGTTCAAAAATAATTCGATAAAGCTGGTTGAAGATAAACTAAAGCTTGCTAAAGTCTCTAAAAATATATGTTTAGTTAAGGGATACTTTGAAGATACACTGAATCAATATAGTGAAGAACGATACTGCTTTGTCCATTTGGATTGTGATTTGTATTCATCATACAAGACTTGTTTAAATTATTTTTATTCCAGGATGAATTCAGGAGGAGTTGTAATATTTGATGAATATCTTGATCCTGTGTATACAAAATGTACCGATGTAATAGATGAGTTTCTTACTGACAAGCCAGAGAAGCTAGAGCAAATTATTAGAGATAATCAAATAAGGTATTTTTTTAAAAAGCAATAATTGAACTTATGAAAATTAAATTTGTTAACCATTCAAGTTTCATAATTGAACATAATGGTGTTTCTATTATTTCAGATCCTTGGTTGGAAGGTAAAGTTTTTAATAATGGCTGGGATCTAATTAGTAAAACAAAATTGTCTTATGAGGACTTTAAGCATATAAATTATATATGGTTCTCACATGAACACCCTGATCATTTTTATCCTCCTAATTTAAAATTGATTCCTTTAGAATATAAAAAGAACATAACCGTCCTTTTTCAAAATACCATAGACGGTAGAGTCGCTAATTATTGCAGAAATGCTGGGTTTAAAGATGTGATAGAATTGCACAAAGGAAAGTATTACGAATTAAGTAAGGATTTTAAAATTTTGTGCGAATATTTTGGAGAAGGTGATTCCTGGATTGCTTATAAAGTAGGGGACATTACAATTCTTAATACGAATGACTGCGGTATAAGGAACAAATTGGGAGCTGAGTATATCAAGAACAGTGTAGGCAAAGTAGATATATTGTTGACACAATTTTCATACGCTTATTGGGCAGGAAATAAAGATGAGATTACATATCGAAAAAGGATAGCAGATGAAAAGTTAGAATACATGAAATATCAGGTTGATATATTTGAACCTACTATTACCATTCCTATTGCAAGTTATATATACTTCTGTCATGAAGAAAATTTCTATTTGAATGACAGTGTAAATACTGCGGAAAAAACTTATAATTATTTAAAGAATAACACAAAAACGGTTCCTGTTGTTTTATATAATGGGGATGAATATGCTTTTCCTGAGCAATGGG
>DATHNB010000191.1:0-3072 GCA_035486495.1 Ferruginibacter sp.
GGGTAGAGATGAGTCCTTACGATTTAACAAGGGGTAGAATTATTTTCAGATATAAATAGCAGGTTGCTATATAGTAATAAAAACAAAAATTAATAATCATGAAGGTTAAAGCTTCAATCAAGAAAAGAAGTGTGGATTGCAAGATCGTGAGAAGAAAAGGTATTTTGTATGTGATCAACAAAAAGAATCCTCGTTTTAAACAACGTCAGGGATAATCAGTAGTTTATAATTTAAATTAACATAAGCATGGCTCGTATTGCCGGTATAGATTTACCAAAAAACAAAAGAGGCGAAATTGGACTTACCTACATATTTGGTATTGGTCGTTCAACTGCTCAGTACATTTTAACTAAAGCTAACATTAGCTTTGATAAAAAAGTAAATGAGTGGAATGATGATGAACAAACTGCCATTCGTAACGTGATAAACAATGAGTTTAAAACGGAAGGTGCTTTACGTAGTGAAGTACAAATGAATATCAAACGTTTGTTGGATATCGCTTGCTACCGTGGATTACGTCATCGTAAAGGTTTACCACTTCGTGGTCAGCGTACTCGTACTAACAGTCGTACTCGTAAGGGTAAGCGTAAGACTGTTGCTGGTAAGAAGAAAGTAGCTAAGAAATAATTAACTGGTTAGCCAATTGCAGTGATGCAGTTTGGCTAATTGTCTTAATATACGACTTAACAATTTCGAACAAACGCCGGATAGCTTTATAAGTCAGCAGGAGGGTTGGTTCGGTCCGAATAACATCGGAATATTTTTTAAAAGATTACCTTTAATTAAATCATGGCAAAAGCACAGAACAGCGCTAAACAAGCTTCAAAAAAGAGAGTAGTAAAAGTAGACAGCTACGGAGACGCTCATGTTGTTGCAAGTTTCAACAACATTATCATCAGTTTAACTAACAAGCAAGGACAAGTTATTTCTTGGTCTTCTGCTGGTAAAATGGGCTTTAAGGGTTCTAAAAAGAATACACCTTATGCAGCTCAAATGGCAGCATCTGACGCAGCTAAAACAGCAGTTGATGCTGGTTTAAAAAGAGTTGACGTGTTTGTAAAAGGTCCTGGTTCTGGACGTGAAGGTGCTATTCGCGCTTTATCACAGTCAGGTATCGAGATTGCAATGATCAAAGACGTTACTCCATTACCACATAATGGTTGTCGCCCTCCAAAGAAAAGAAGAGTATAGTTGAAAAAACAAACCTCAAAAAGCAATCTCCAAAACTGGAATTTGTTTTTTTGATATTTGAATTTTATAATATTTATTAACGCGGGTGTAGTATTCATTTTAAGATTTTTTAATACTGCATCGTCACTAAAAAATCAATCATAATTATGGCAAGATATACAGGCCCAAAAACAAAGATCTCCAGAATTTTCGGAGAGCCTATCACAGGTAACGGTAAATGGTTAACTAAAAATAGTAACCCTCCCGGCATGCATGGTGCAACTCGTAAACGTAAAACTTTAGGTGAGTACGCATTACAATTACGCGAAAAACAAAAAGCAAAATATACTTATGGTTTGTTGGAAAAACAATTCCGCAAAACATTTGATGAAGCTGCTCGTCGTAAAGGTGTTACAGGTGAAAATTTGATCAAATTATTAGAAGCTCGTTTAGATAATACAGTATTCCGTTTAGGGATCGCAATCAGCCGTCAGGCAGCTCGTCAGCTGGTTTCTCACAAACATATCACTGTTAATGGTGAAGTAGTGAACGTTCCATCTTACTCTTTAAAACCAGGAGATACTATTGGTCTTAAAAATAAAACCGCTGCTAACAGCGCTATCACTAGCAATGTTCGTGGTAAAAATCCAAAATTCAGCTGGATCGATTTCAATGAAACTGAATTGAAAGGTACTTTCATCGCTTATCCTGAAAGAGAAAGCGTTCCTGAAAATATCAAGGAACAATTGATCGTGGAATTGTACTCTAAATAAGAGTAACAGCTAAACAATAATTACTAATTAATAATTTATAATCAATATATGGGCATTCTAAATTTTGTTAAACCAGATAAAATAGTTCTTCAAAAAGCAAATGATTTTGAAGCACAGTTTGAATTTCGTCCGCTAGAACCAGGTTACGGTGTAACTATTGGTAACGCTTTACGCAGAGTATTGCTTAACTCTCTTGAAGGGTATGCAATTATCGGAATCAATATCGCTGGTGCAGATCATGAATTTGCTACTTTAAAAGGTGTTACTGAAGATGTTACGGAAATAATCCTGAACCTTAAACAAGTTCGTTTTAAATCTAAAGTTGAACATGAAATAGGCCTTGAAAAAATCACTTTGTCTATTAAAAATAAAACAGAATTCACAGCAGGAATGATCGGTGAAGCTTCAAATTCTTTTGAAGTGATGAACCCAGAGTTGATGATCTGTGTAATGGACAACAGCGCTAAACTTGATATCGAGATCACTATAGGTAAAGGTCGTGGATACGTTCCTGCAGAGGAAAACAAAGACAAAAGTTCTGTTTTTGGTTACATCGCTGTAGATGCTATTTACACGCCAATTAAAAACGTTAAATACAGCATCGAAAATACGCGTGTTGAACAACGTACCGATTTCGAAAAATTGATCATGGAAGTTGTTACTGACGGAACCATTCATCCGGAAGAAGCAGTGAAACAAGCTAGCCGTATCTTGATACAGCATTTAATGATCATCACTGACGAAAATATTACTTTCGATACTAAAGAAGATAAGAAAGAAGATCTAGTTGACGAACAAACTTTACAATTGCGTAAAATGTTAAAAACACCTCTTGAAGATCTTGATCTTTCTGTACGTGCATTTAATTGTTTGAAAGCTGCTAAGATCAATTCATTAAGCGAATTAGTTCAATATGAACAAGAAGACCTAATGAAATTTAGAAACTTTGGTCAAAAATCTTTAAGTGAGATCGAACAGGTTTTACATGAAAGAGGATTAGGCTTCGGTATGGATCTAAGCAAATTGAAATTAGACGACGAATAAATTAAAAACAAAATCCAAAAAACAAAAAAGCAAAGCCCAAAATTGGAATTTGTTTTACTGGGATTTGGAATTTCATAATCACCTT
>DATHNB010000192.1:0-8240 GCA_035486495.1 Ferruginibacter sp.
TACGGCTATTGGGACTGGTGCCAATGTTCAACCTGACGGTGTTACTAATTCAACTGCCGTAGGATATGATGCCGTTGTAACAGGTAGTAATATAATGGCATTTGGAAACGAAAATGTTCTTGGTTGGGGCTTTGGAGCCGGATACCCAACATCTCAACATGTTCTCGTTGTTGGCACTACTACTTCTGCAATCCCAAATGGCAATGGTGCCTACTTAACCGCAGGAGGTGATTGGACCAATACATCAGATAGAAACTTGAAAGAAGATTTTTCTACATTAGATAGCAAGGATGTATTATCACGTATTAACAAATTATCAATTACCAAATGGAAATACAAGGGAACTTCTGAATATCATGTAGGACCAATGGCACAAGACTTTTATAGTTCATTTAATTTAGGTACAGACAATACACATATCTCTACTATTGATCCTGCAGGAGTTGCACTAATAGCTATACAAGAATTATCTGCAGAAAATAATTCTTTACAAAATGCTAATACTCAGCAAGAGCAACAGATCCAACAAGTGCAGCAAACAAATAATAATCTTCAGCAACAATTAAATGATTTAAAAACAACTATTGGTCAAATGCAGACTGCAATGAGCGAATGTTGCAATAGCTATTCATCAAATATGGTTTCGGCTGCTCAGAAACCAGTGGTGCTAAATGCTTCAGATCTTCCTACTTTACAACAGAATACACCTAATCCGTATACTGGAGAAACTGTTATTGGGTATTATCTGCCACAATCAACAACAAACGCAGAAATTATCGTAACAGATCTGAGTGGTAATGTGATCAAAAGTATTTCTTTAAATGGTACTGGAAATGGTCAAATAATATTCAGCGCAGGGGCACTTTCCAGCGGTAGTTATTTTTACACTTTACTAGATAATGGACAAAAAATTGATACTAAAGAAATGATAATTGCTAAATAGTAAAATTTCATTCCTTAAATAAATTTATAAGTTAATAAAAAAGAGGTTGCCATTATCGGCAACCTCTTTTTTATTCATTCTATTTTGCAATGAATAAATAATCGAAATACCATCTTTAATTTTTAAATTGAGATAACTTTACTAAGATATTTTATGCAACAAATAAAAACAGCATTACTTTCTTTCGGTATGTCAGGCAAAGTATTTCATGCGCCTTTCATCGATCTGCATCCGGGCTTTCAATTAATAGGAGCTTGGGAAAGGAGTTCAAAAAATATTCAGCAAATTTATCCGCAGGCAAGATCATATGCATCAATAGAAGAATTATTAAACGATAAAGAAGTTGAACTGGTAATTGTAAACGCACCAACCTATACGCATTACGAGTATGCAAAGCAGGCATTACAAGCGGGTAAACATATTATTGTAGAAAAAGCTTTTACAACAACCGTAAAAGAAGCCGAAGAACTAAAAGCATTATCTATCCAACAAAATAAAAAAATTGGAGTGTATCAAAATCGCAGATGGGATAGTGATTTTAAAACGGTGCAAAAAATAATAAAAGAAGGTTGGGTAGGTAAGATCAATGAGGCAGAGATTCATTTCGATCGGTTTAAACCTACGTTAAGTCCTAAGCAGCATAAAGAAGTTCCAGGGCCGGGTGCAGGAATTCTAAAAGATCTGGGCGCACATATTATTGACCAGGCGCTTTGTCTATTCGGAATGCCTGAAGCTGTGTTCGCTGATATTCGTATCACAAGAGATCATTCACAGGTAGACGATGATATTGATATTCTTTTATTCTATGCGGCCTTTCGCCTAAGATTAAAAGCAGGCTATTTAGTAAGAGAAGCATTGCCGGCATTTATTATACACGGCCATAAAGGCTCATTTATAAAGAGCCGTGCAGATGTGCAGGAAGCGGATCTTGTTGCAGGCGTAAAGCCAAATATTACTAATTGGGGAACAGAACCGGCTGAAGAAAATGGATTGTTGCATACAGAAAAAGATGGTAAAGTTATCCGTGAAAAAATAACTTCCTTACAAGGTAATTATTACGATTATTATGACGCGGTGTATAAAGCTTTAACTAGCGAAAGTACTATGCCTGTTACGGTTGATGATGGAGTTAATGTAATGCGCATAATTGAAGCAGCTATCAAAAGTTCAGATAATGATTGGATAGTAGGTCTTTAACATTGTATGCAGTTGGGCTAAAGCCCTTTCATAGGGGAGCTCAATAACCTACGACTTAAGTCGTAGGTTACAATAAATTGTTTTTTTTCGGGCTTTAGCCAATGTATTTATTATCTTAGATCAATAGAATTAAAACTTAAAATAATACAACAATGGCAACAAGAAAATGGGTGATCGATCCGACACATAGTGAAGTGCAATTCAAAGTAAAACATCTGATGATCACTACAGTAACGGGCAGTTTTGATAAATTTGAAGCAAGCATTGAAACGGATAAAGAAGATTTCTCAAAAGCAAAAATTAGTTTCTCTGCTGATGTCGCTTCTGTTTTAACAGGCAATACTGATAGAGATAATCATCTGAAAAGTCCTGATTTTTTTGATGTAGAAAAATTCCCTAAAATAACTTTCGTAGCAACAAAATATGAGAGTGTTGATAATGATGGATCATACGAATTATTCGGAGATCTTACCATTCACGGAGGTACAAAAAAAGTAGAGTTGGCTGTTGAATTTGGAGGTGTAGCAAAAGATCCGTGGGGAAATGTAAAAGCAGGGTTCACCATCAATGGAAAAATAAACAGAAAAGATTTTGGATTAGTATGGAACGCACCTACAGAAGCTGGTGGCGTATTAGTTAGTGAAGATGTTAGAATTGCTTGCGAGATACAATTGATAGAACAGCAATAAAAGGCAAAAGTAAAAAGTGAAAACCAATAAGTATTGAAGCGTTTTACTTATTGGTTTTCACTTTTTACTTTTCACTTATTTTGTATCAAACCAAACCTTAGATTCATCATTCGGATCACCATTGTAATTGATGGTTAATTCTTCCCCCTTTTCAATTGCGCGTACTGTTTCTATCATTATTGTATCATCTTCAAAATCCATAAAATATTCGCAGTTGCTTTTGTAGCTATGATTATACATCGGTATAAAACCAAGTGCCATACAGCATTTATCTTTTAGTTTACCCCATTCAAAAATATAGTCATGGAGCAGGGTTTTATCCAGATGTTCCCTATCTTCTTTTTTCATTACAATGACAGGAGATAATTCGACGATTGTGCCCGCTGGTATTCGTTCTTCTGTGTACACACCTTTACCCATTCCGGGTGTATTATTAATTAATAAATAAGGTTTGATCATAACGTCTGTTTAAGATTAAATAAGGTAAATTGCGGCACCTAATTGACGGCGAATTTAATAACAAAATATTTATGTCAGCAGAACTTGAAAAAATGGAACTTCAGGAACAGTTTGAAGAAGCGATAGCATCGCAGGATAAACTGCGTATACAAGAGTTTTTAAACGATCAGAACATCAGTCATATTGTCGAGCTTATATATGATAATGAAACCTATGAGAGTCAGATCATTACTGAAATAGCTTTACCTCGCGCGGCGGCGGCTTTCAAAATTTTAGAGCTTCCTACACAGAAAAAACTGATCAAAGAATTACCGGCTTTTAAAACAGCTGAATTATTCAATGAGTTACCTGCGGATGATCGTACCGCTTTTTTGAGTGAATTGCCGAGTAATGCGGTAAGAGAGTTGATCAAAACACTGGACCCGGAAGAGCGTAAAATAACTTTATCATTATTAGGGTATCCTGAAGGCAGTGTAGGTAGATTGATGACACCGGATTATGTGTACGTGTATGAAAATGACACGGTAGAAGATGTATTAAACACCATCAGGCACTTTGCAAAAAATAGTGAAACGATCGATGTGATCTATGTAATCAATACAAAAGGTGAATTGTTAGATGATATCAGGATCAGGGATTTTATCCTGGCGTCGCCCGATACTAAGGTGAGTGAACTGATGGATGAAAGATATATTGCATTAAATGCAGAAGATGATCAGGAAATTGCCAATGATGTATTTAAAATGAATAACCGCGTGGCTTTGCCGGTGGTGAGCAGAAGTAATAAGTTACTAGGTATCGTTACCATTGATGACGTATTATGGGTTGCCAACGAAGAATTTAGTGAGGATATTCAAAAGATCGGGGGTACGGAAGCGCTAGATGAACCTTATCTGAATATGAATATTTTTAAGTTGGTAAGAAAAAGAGCCAGCTGGCTGATCATATTGTTTTTAAGTGAGATGCTAACGGCCACAGCAATGCAGCATTTTAGTAAAGAAATTGAAGCGGCAACGGTATTGGCACTCTTTATTCCTTTGATCATGAGTAGTGGTGGGAACAGTGGTTCGCAGGCATCTACATTGATCATACAGGCAATGGCATTGGGGGAAATAAAATTAATAGACTGGTGGAAAGTAATGAGGAGAGAGTTAATGTCTGGTGTTATGCTGGGATTGATATTAGGCACGATCGGTTTTTTCCGTATCATGCTTTGGCAGCATTTGCATTTGTATGATTATGGAATTTATTCTGAAAGGGTGGCCTTGGTTATTTTCTTTTCTTTGATCGGTATTGTCCTATGGGGAAGTCTTATGGGATCTATGTTGCCGATTATTTTAAAAAGTCTGAAACTGGATCCTGCAACATCCTCGGCTCCATTTGTGGCTACTTTGGTGGATGTAACGGGAATTGTGATTTATTTCTCGGTGGCGTATGTTTTTTTACAGGGATTGATGATACACTAGATCGATCAGGTTTACAATAAAAAATGCTTTACTTTATAGTGCTGATGGGCTATAAAGTAAAGCATTTTTGCTAAATTGCACAATCGGTTCCGGGCTTTGTCTTCGAGTCAGACAAAGCTTAATAGTAGTAATAAAGACGAAATGTGCGACGCCACTGAAGTTCAATAGTATTACGATTGCCGGGTTAATAATTTCTTATCTAAAACGAACATAATATATGTGTGGAATTGTAGGATACACGGGCTATAGAGAAGCTTACCCGATAGTGATAAAAGGATTAAAAAGATTGGAATACAGGGGCTACGATAGTACAGGTGTTGCTTTGCTGAATGGCGGATTGAAAGTTTACAAAAAGAAGGGCCGTGTTGCTGAGTTAGAAGAAACATTGGTAGGTAAAGATCTTCATTCTTACACAGGTATTGGCCACACACGTTGGGCAACACATGGAGAACCGAGTGATAGAAATGCACATCCACATTCATCTGCAAGTGGTAAGTTGGCAATGATACATAATGGTATCATTGAAAACTATGCGCAATTAAAACAAGAGCTTACTAATAAAGGGTATACTTTTAAAAGTGATACAGACACAGAAGTTCTGTTGAATTTTATTGAGGATATTAAAGAGAATAATAATTGTGATCTGGAAGAAGCCGTACGAGTTGCTTTGAAAAGAGTTACAGGCGCATATGTTATTTTGTTATTGGATGATAGCAAGCCGGATACAATTATTGCAGCGAGAAAGGGTAGTCCATTGGTAATTGGTATTGGCAAAGGCGAACATTTTTTGGGTTCGGATGCTTCACCAATGTTAGAGTACACCAAAGAAGTAGTGTATGTAAATGATTATGAACTGGCGATCATTACACCCGATCAATTGATCCTGAAAAATTTAGGGAACGAGAAGATTACCCCGTTTGTTACCAAGCTTGATATGGAACTGGCTGCTATTGAAAAAGGTGGTTACGACCATTTTATGCTGAAAGAAATATTTGAACAGCCTAGCACAATTTATGATTGCTTACGTGGGCGGCTAGACGCAAATGCCGGAACGATCACCATGAGTGGTGTTGAGAAAAATATTGAAGCATTTAAAAAAGCGGGACGTATTATTATTGTTGCCTGTGGTACAAGCTGGCATGCTGGCTTAGTGGCAGAATATATTATTGAGGAGTTGTGTCGCATTCCTGTTGAAGTAGAATATGCATCTGAGTTTCGTTACCGTAACCCGGTGATCAATAAAGGCGATATTATTATTGCTGTTTCTCAAAGTGGCGAAACGGCTGATACTTTAGTAGCTATCGAAAAAGCAAAAGAACAAGGCGCTATTATTTTTGGTGTGGTTAATGTAGTGGGGTCGTCTATTGCAAGAATTAGTGATGGTGGCGCATATACGCATGCTGGTCCTGAAATTGGGGTTGCTTCTACAAAAGCATTTACCGGTCAGTTGGTAGTATTGACGATGATGGCTTTAAAAATTGCTAAAGAAAAAGGAACAATAACACACGAACGTTACAGCAATTTATTATTTGAACTGGATGCAGTTCCTGAAAAAGTGGAGTTGTTATTAAAAAGTGCCGATCAAATAAAATCGATCGCAGAAAAATATAAAGGAGCACCAAGCGCATTGTTCTTAGGTAGAGGATATAATTTTCCTATTGCTTTAGAAGGTGCATTAAAACTAAAAGAGATTTCTTATATACACGCAGAAGGATATCCTGCCGCAGAAATGAAACATGGCCCTATCGCTTTAGTTGATGATCAGTTACCTGTTGTTTTTGTAGCAACAAAGGATGCATATCACGAAAAAATTGTAAGCAATATACAAGAGATAAAAGCACGTAAAGGAAAAGTAATAGCCGTAATTACAGAAGGTGATGAAGTAATTCCCGGTTTAGCTGATGATGTATATTACGTACCACACGCTGATGAAATAATGGCGCCGATGTTAAGTGTTATTCCTTTGCAATTACTTTCTTACTATGTTGGTGTTGCTAAAGGCGTGGATGTTGATAAACCGAGAAATTTGGCGAAGAGTGTAACAGTTGAATAATTCTTCTTTAATTGACAATTGATAATTTACAATTGACAATTATGTATTTCAAAAGACTTTATCATTTACAACTTATGAAATTGTCAATTATCAATTGTCAATTATCAATTTCAAAGAAATGAATATTATAACAAAACATCCGGTTGCTAGGCTTGGTTACGATTTTATAGACGAGAAATATATACCTAAGGGTAAAGATGAATATTACCTGCGTGACCAGGAAAATAAGAATGGTATTGAGTATCGTAAGCTTACTTCGCAAGAAATAGAGATATTGGTACACAATCGAAATACTTCTGATGATTGGAATAAAATATTCGTTTCCCATTCCTTCAACCCTGACCTTGTTAGAAATTGCAAATTTCATGGCCTTATTCGCATTGGTAAATTAGAACCTTATTATATAGAGTTTCATAACCTTCGCTTACCCGTTGGTATGTATAACAGCACTATTATCAGTAGTGATTTTGGTGATAATGTTTGTATCGACAATGTTAACTATATCAGCCATTATATTGTTGGTAATGATGTAATGATCGTTAATGTAAATGAATTGGCAACTACCAGTATTTCAAAATTTGGTAATGGTATTTTGAAAGAAGATGAAGATGAAAATTTGCGTACATGGATGGAGATATGCAATGAGAATGGCGGAAGAAAAGTAATTCCATTTAATGGCATGTTACCCGGAGATGCTTATCTATGGAGTAAATACAGAGATGATGAAGCGCTATTGAATAAGTTCAAAGAGTTTACTGAGGATAGCTTTGGTAAGCAAAGAGGTTACTATGGAAAGATCGGGGATAGAACCGTTATCAAAAATTGCAAAATTGTAAAAGATGTCTGGATAGGTAGCGATGCTTATTTAAAAGGTGCCAATAAATTAAAGAACCTGACCATCAATAGTGATAAGGACCGCAAATCACAAATTGGGGAAGGTTGTGAAATGGTGAATGGAATAGTTGGATATGGGTGCCGTATATTTTATGGTGTTAAAGCCGTTCGTTTTGTAATGGCATCGCACTCACAATTAAAATATGGTGCCCGTTTGATCAATTCTTATTTAGGGAATAACTCTACCATTTCTTGTTGCGAGGTTTTAAATTCATTGATATTTCCTGGACATGAGCAGCATCATAACAACTCGTTTTTATGCGCCTCATTATTAATGGGACAAAGCAATGTGGCTGCGGGTGCCACTATAGGAAGCAATCATAATAGCAGGAGCCCGGATGGAGAGATTATTGCTGGTCGTGGTTTTTGGCCAGGCTTATGTGTGAGCTTAAAGCACAATTCTAAATTTGCATCATTTACTATTCTTACAAAAGGAGATTATCCTGCCGAATTAAACATTCCTATACCATTTAGTTTAGTTAGTAATCACGTAACGAGTAATAAGCTGGTTGTAATGCCAGGTTATTGGTTTATGTACA
>DATHNB010000193.1:0-6806 GCA_035486495.1 Ferruginibacter sp.
GCGGAAGAAAACCGTATGAAGGAAGGCCCTGCCGGTTTAATAGCCATCGACTCTATTTTTACTCCCATAAAGAATGTAAAATATACCATCGAAAATACGCGTGTTGAACAACGCACGGATTTTGAAAAACTGATCATGGAAGTTATTACTGACGGAACGATTCATCCGGAAGAAGCTGTTAAACAGGCTTCAAGGATTTTGATCCAGCATTTAATGATCATCACTGATGAAAATATTACGTTTGATACTAAAGAAGATAAAAAAGAAGATTTAGTAGACGAACAAACATTGCAATTACGCAAAGTATTAAAAACACCATTGGAAGATTTAGACCTTTCAGTACGTGCATTTAATTGTTTGAAAGCTGCTAAGATCAATTCATTAAGCGAACTTGTTCAATATGAACAGGAAGACCTTATGAAATTCAGAAACTTCGGTCAAAAATCATTAAGCGAAATTGAACAGGTGCTTAACGAAAGAGGTCTTGGTTTTGGAATGGATTTAAGCAAATTGAAATTAGACGACGAATAATGCTAATTAGCTAATATGCTAATGTGCTAATTAATAACGGAAGTAGTCTGTAATTCCTGACACGGTACAGACGAAATTTTAAAAACAAAAAGTCATGCGTCACGGAGACAAACAGAACAATTTAAGCAGAACGGCTTCTCACAGAAAAGCATTATTAAGCAACTTAGCTATTCAGTTAATTACTTTCAAAAGAATTACTACTACAGTAGCAAAAGCAAAAGCTCTACGTACTTTCATCGAACCTTTGATCACTAAGACAAAGAAGACGGAAACTAAAGAGTCTATCATGCACAACCACCGTTTAGTATTTAGTTACTTAAATGATAAAGCTGCAGTAAAAGAATTATTTACAGTAGTAGCTCCTAAAGTTGCTGGTCGTCCGGGTGGTTACACTCGTATCATCAAGTTAGGTGCGAGAACAGGTGATAATGCGGAAATAGCTATGATCGAGTTAGTTGATTTCAACGAAATATACGGTAAAGGAATATCTAAAGCTGCTGCTGCAGAACCTGCTAAAAAGACAAGACGTGCAGGCGGTGCTAAGAAAAAAGCTGAAACTACTGAAGTTACTGCTGAAGAAACAACAACTGCAGAAGTTGCTGAAAAACCAGCTAAAGTTGCTAAAGAAAAACCGGCAAAAAAATAATGACGAATTAATTTTAAATATAAGGCTCCGGTTTATTCGGAGCCTTTTTTTGAGATATAACGAATGTGGTTAAGGCTCTCATCGGTGGTCGGTCGTCAGTTGTTATTGGTCTTATCAAAAATGTGAAAAAAATAATTGTATTATAATTGATTGAATTCTTTTCTTTGCAAAACTCTTTTTAAATAATGTCATCTACTCCTTCCAAAAAATCAGCAATATTAGTACTACAAGACGGAACCGTTTTTTATGGTAAAGCTTTTGGTAAAACAGGTACTACAACAGGTGAAATCTGTTTTAATACCGGTATGACGGGCTATCAGGAAGTTTTTACTGACCCAAGTTATTATGGCCAGGTATTGATCATGAATAATGTGCATGTAGGTAACTATGGTGTAAAAGCATCTGATGTTGAAAGCAATAGTGTAAAAGTAAAAGGCGTAATAGGAAGAAATTTAGAAGAACCATATAGTCGTTATATGGCGGATGGTTCTTTACAACAATACTTCGAAGATCAAAATGTTATTGCTATCGATGATGTTGATACAAGAGCTTTGGTAGAACATGTGCGAACTCAAGGTGCAATGAACTGTATCATATCTTCCGACAATTCGGATGTTGAAAAACTAAAAGCAGCGTTAGCTAAAGTGCCTTCAATGGCAGGATTGGAACTGGCTTCAGTTGTATCAACTAAAGAAGCCTATTTCTTAGGTGATCCTGAAAGTAAATTAAGAGTGGCGGTTTTAGATTGCGGCGTAAAGAAAAATATTTTGACTTGTTTGGTTGAAAGAGGAGCGTACGTAAAAGTACACAACGCAAGAACTTCTTTTAAAGAATTACAGGAATTTAAGCCCGATGGTTATTTTATCAGTAATGGTCCTGGTGATCCGGAACCAATTGATTTTGCTATCAAAACGGTAAAAGAAATATTAGCAGCTAATATTCCATTGTTTGGTATTTGCCTGGGACATCAGTTATTAGCATTGGCGAATGATATTCCAACTTTTAAAATGCACCATGGACATAGAGGGTTAAATCATCCCGTTAAAAACCTGATCACAGGTAAAAGTGAGATCACTACACAAAATCATGGTTTTGGTGTAGATCCTAAAGCCGTAAGGACATCTAAAGATGTTGAAATAACACACGTTAACCTGAATGATGAATCTATTGAAGGGATACGCGTAAAAAATAAACCGGCATTTTCTGTTCAATACCATCCTGAAGCTACGCCGGGCCCGCATGATAGCCGTTATTTGTTTGACGATTTTATTGAAATGATTGTAAAGAATAAAAAATAAAGGATATATAAAATCCAAAAGGCAATGAAGCAAATCCCAAAATTCAAGTTTTGGGATTTGTAGTTTAGGATTTGGAATTTGTCTTTTGTTTTTTGATATTTGAATTATGAAAATAGCTATCATCAACGGCCCAAATTTGAATCTTCTTGGAACAAGAGAAGTAGATGTTTATGGTAATCAAACTTTTGATAAATACCTGGAGACTTTGAAACAGCAATACCCTGCTGTAGAGATATCTTATTTTCAAAGTAATGTAGAAGGGGAACTCGTAAATGAAATACAAAGAATAGGCACTTCAGGCTATGATGGTATCGTTTTAAACCCTGCCGCCTATACGCATACCTCTGTAGCAATTGGAGATGCTATCGCTGCCATTAAAACGCCTGTAATTGAAGTACATATCTCTAATATATTCGGCAGAGAAGAATTCAGAAAACTATCTCATGTATCGGGTAAGAGCGTTGGTGTAATTTCGGGGCTTGGACTGGAAGGCTATGCGCTGGCAATTAATTATTTTATTGCAAAATAGCTTGATCCCACTATTTACCTCTTAATTAATATTCCGAAGCAACTGAATGCGCTAAAAAGCATTACATAGTTCATTGTATATATTACTAGACTAGAATGGGTGTAAAAGCAAAAAATCACAAAATAGGCTGAAAACAGTCTCTTTTGTGATTTTAATCTTTTTGTGTTTTATAAAATTTCTAACTTATAAAACACTGTCTCAGTGTTTCTAGTCTCTTAGTGAGCTACTTTATCGTTAGCCTTGATAGTAGGAACAACTAAAAATGCAATTAATAATGTTACACCACCAACTACAGCACCAGTGCTAAGAGAAGATGATTGTGTGTTGTTAGTAAGATCAGCTGCAAAAGATGATGCGCTAGTTACTGCTAAAACTAAAGTTGCGATTGATGCTTTTAATAAACCTTTCATGTTTTTTATTTTTAAGTTTTTGATAGATGATTTTGAAGGTATATTGTCAATAACTAAGCCAGCCAAAAATTAAGTGCCAAATTGATTTGGTATAGTGTATTTTTTTAATGTAATTAATAATTTAGTCCTATATCAGAACTTATATGAAGGGGTAAAAAAAAATATCTTAATTTTTAGAAATAGGCAATTAGATCTTTTTTTTTGGTTTTCGATATCTCTATTTTCTATGTTTTTATTTCTTTAACATATGATAAAAATATCAAATTCGGACAAATTGTCGTAAAATAAATTACTAAAAATTTGGAGTTATCAATTTTTTTATATAAATTTTATATGACACTGACATAAATGTGGGGTTTGGCAGGTTTTAGGTAAGTCAAATCGGCGTTAATAAGAAGAATTAAGGTATTTTAAATAGTAAATAGAGAAGTTGGCACGGTATATTTATTGAAAAGAGCCATGAAAATAATTAGTTGCAGTTTTTTAGCTGGGTAGAGATCCACTATTTAGCTTTTCTAATGCCTAGCACATTTTTGCAATATCTCTTCCTTTTTGATTGAGTAAAGTTGCGAACTATTGATATTCGTATTGAAAATAGCCTTGTAATTGTTTGTCTTTTGCAAAGCATTTGTCTTCTGTTCTTAAATTGTTCTCGTAAGAATATTTCCATAAATAATAATTACCGCTAACGCCTTCTTCAGTTGCTATCATTTGTACAAGTTGACCGTCGTCGTTGTATTCAAACAAAAAATCAGGAATAACTTTTTGTTTTACAAGATTGTAGCGTACTATATCTGTAATTCTGCTGCTATCGTCATAATAATAGTAATAATGTTTTCCGTATATGGCCACCTCTTGCTCTTCTGAAACATTATTCTTTTCATCCAATGTAAAGTCGACTTCTAAAGAATCTTTATTATTTCTTGTCAGCATCATCTTTACAGGCAATGATTTGTCGTTATAAGTATACTGACGTGTTTCCACCAAAGAATTTACATAATCATAATCATTCGATCTGGAAGTAGAGGTTATAACAGAAATATTATTCTTGTTATCGTATATATAGGTAATACTTGAGAAATTTGTCTCAGAGCTATCTGTTGTTTTTATTAAAAGTCCTTTCTTGTCGAAATAAGAAGTCACAATAGATCTGCCTGTAGCAAGTGATTTTGTATAAGTCTCAATTTTGCGGTAATCTTTACTTATTTTCTTCTCGCAGAAAAAGCCTTCACTAGAGTTTCCGTCTGCCTCAAAGCTTTTTACAACTACAGTTCTCTTTTTCTGATCCTGCAATGTTTTTCTTTCAGCGATTACTTGCTTGGTACCTAAAATATCTTTGTAATAATATTGTGCATTAGCACAGCATTGAATTATTACCAATAATATAGCTGCAATGAATAATTTCCTGATCATCATTTTTTTATTTCAGTGTAAAATTACATGATTAAAGTATTGTAAGTCGTGTAGTTATTAATAAGCTTTAAACATCTAACAATTCTTTATTATTTTTAACATAACTCTATACTAGTATTATGGCAGACAAAACAGCTGAAGAATTTTTACGGTTAATACAAATAATGAATGATCTAAGGGAGAAATGTCCCTGGGATAAAAAGCAAACGATTCAAACATTGCGTCAGTTGACGATTGAAGAAACGTATGAGTTAACTGATGCCATTACCGATCAGGATTGGAAAGGTATTAAAGAAGAATTAGGAGATATTCTATTGCACATAGTTTTTTATGCTAAAATTGGCGCTGAAGAAAATAAATTTACGTTAGAAGAAGTGATCAATGGAGTTTGCGAAAAACTGATATACCGGCACCCCCATATATACGGAGATGTAAAAGTAAATGATGAGGAAGATGTAAAGCGAAACTGGGAAAAGCTAAAATTAAAAGAAGGTAAGAAATCTGTACTAAGTGGTGTACCCAAATCTTTGCCATCTACAGTTAAAGCAATGCGTTTGCAGGAAAAAGCTAAACAGGTAGGATTTGAATGGGATACCAAAGAACAGGTTTGGGATAAAGTTGAAGAAGAACAACAGGAATTAAAAGAAGCCATTGCTTCAGGCAATAGAGATCACATGGAAGATGAATTAGGAGATGTGTTTTTCTCTTTAATAAATTATGCAAGATTTTTAAACCTGGATGCAGAGAATGCTTTGGAACGTACCAATAAAAAATTCATCAGCAGGTTTAATAAAATGGAAGAAGAAGCCGTGAATATGGATATGGGCAAACCATTGCAGGATATGACTTTAGAAGAAATGGATGCTATCTGGAACAAAGTAAAAAAGCAAAATAACGCTTAGATTACTTTCAATTTTTTTCTCGCACTTACAAATGCATCAAATTCTTTCAAACTAAAGCTGCTAAGATTTTGTTCTTTAGTCACCATGGCTTTTTGTGCCATCAATACTCCGTATCTAACATCATTAAATCCATCTGTAACGTGCGCATCAGGATCAATTGATATCAGCACATTTTTATTTAATGCATAGCCAATATGTTTCCAATCGATATCTAAGCGACTAGGATGCGCATTAAGCTCTATTACTACATTGTTAGCTGCACATGCATCAATAATTTTTTTATGGTCAACAGGGTAGCCCTTACGACTTAATAATAGCCTGCCGGTTAAATGTCCTAAGATAGTTGTGTAAGGATTTTCAATTGCTTTGATCAATCGAAGCATTGCTTTTTCTTCTGTCATCTTTAAATTACTGTGGATAGAAGCAATTACCAGATCAAAAGTTGATAAAATACTATTGCTATAGTCAAGACTGCCATCATTTAAAATATCCGACTCGATGCTTTTAAATATTTTAAAAGAAGTTAGTTTTCTATTTAGTTCATCTATTTGTAAGTGCTGTTGTTGGATTCGCTCTTCCGTTAATCCATTGGCATAAAAAGCACTTTTGCTATGATCACTGATGACAAGGTACTCAAAACCTTGTGCCATGGCTGCTTTCGCCATCTCTTCAAGCGTATTACTTCCGTCGCTCCAGTTACTATGACTGTGGATGATCCCTTTTATATCTGTGGGTTCTATCACATTTGGAATAGAAGTAGTGGTGGCTTTATCTATTATTTCGGCATTCTCTCTAAGAAAAGGTTCAATGTATTGAATAGCTACGCTATCAAATACGAATCGGTCAGTATTATCGGGAGCTGTATATTTTGCTGCAGGGTATCGCTGTTTAAAGGCAGTGATAAATTCTTCTGAACCCGTAGTATTGAATAAAAGTTCAGTAAAAGATGCTTTATCTCCCGTATAAAAGCGAAGCTTTAATCCATTTGTTAGTTTAAACAGAATACTAGTTGCTGTCTCTTCCAATATTTCGGGTGGATTTGCACTTTGCATTTTCTGTTTTACCAATTCATTAGTG
>DATHNB010000194.1:0-3477 GCA_035486495.1 Ferruginibacter sp.
ATCCTGATTGGAATAATATCTACCCTTTTCGTTCACGTCTTGTATTTGAAGATTTTGATTGGGAAGATGACCGTCCACTTGAAAAACCGGCGGAAGATCTATTGATCTATGAAATGCACGTGCGTAGTTTTACTATGCATCCTACATCAGGTGCAAAATACAAAGGTACTTTTGCCGGTATCCGCGAAAAAATACCTTATCTGAAAGAGTTAGGAGTAAACTGTGTCGAATTATTGCCTATTTATGAATTTGATGAATGGGAAGGCAGCAGAGAAAATCCGAGTACAGGTGAAAAATTAGTAAATTATTGGGGGTATAGTACCGTTAATTTTTTCTCGCCAAAATGTGGTTATGCTGCAAGTGGCAAATTTGGTATGCAGGTAGATGAATTAAAAACATTGATCAAAGATCTGCACAGTAATGGTATTGAAGTATTGCTTGATGTAGTGTTTAATCATACTGCCGAAGGTGATCAACGCGGTCCAACTATTTCATTCAGGGGTATTGATAATAAGACATATTATATGCTTACGCCTGAAGGTTATTACTTCAATTTTTCGGGCACGGGCAATACACTTAATTGTAATAATCCCATTGTAAGAAGTATGGTACTCGATTGTCTGAGATATTGGGCATCAGAATATCATATTGATGGATTCCGTTTTGATCTTGCCGCTATATTAGGTCGTGCGATGGATGGTAGTCCATTAAGTAATCCGCCATTACTTGAATCACTTGCCGGAGATCCGATACTTGCTAAATGTAAGTTGATAGCTGAAGCTTGGGATGCGGGAGGTTTATACCAGGTTGGTCATTTTCCGGCATACGGAAGGTGGGCCGAATGGAATGGTCAATACAGGGATAATATCAGAAAATATTTAAAAGGTGAAACCAATATGGTTGGCAAGTTGTCTCAAGCCATACAAGGTTCACCGGATCTATATTCTCAAAGAGGTACAACCGGTGGTGTTAATTTTATTACCTGTCATGATGGTTTTACGCTTTATGATATGGTTAGTTATAATTACAAGCATAATGAAGCTAACGGCGAAAATAACAATGATGGCAATAACGATAATGATAGCTGGAACTGTGGCTGTGAAGGAGAAACGGATGATGTTGGTATCAATTATTTAAGGCACAAACAGATCAAGAATGCACTTGCTATACTCTTAGTGAGTCAGGGTGTACCAATGATCTTAATGGGTGATGAAATGGGCCGCACGCAATATGGTAATAATAATACGTATTGCCATGATACAGAAATCAACTGGCTCAATTGGGATCTCAAAGAACGAAATAGTGATCTTTTTGCTTTTACAAAACACATGATCAATTTTAGAATGTCACATCCTGTATTGCGTAACCGTTATCATTTTAGTCATCAGGATTATAAAGGAACGGGGTATCCTGATATTTCCTTTCATGGAGTAAACGCCTGGAATGCAGACTGGAGCGATGGTAGTCATTTACTTGCGTTTATGCTTGATGGCAATTATGCAAAAAATGGTATGGCGCATGATGATTATATTTATGTAGCTATGAATATGCATTGGGAAACGGCCTATCTTGAATTGCCTCATTTGCCATCCGGTATGCAATGGCATGTATCTGTAAATACAGAAATGGCTCCTAAAGATGATTTTTACCACATAGGTCAGGAGCCTGCGATTTGGGATTCACATTTTATAATGGGGGCTCGCTCCGTAATAGTATTAGTAGGCAAATAAATCATCGAGTAATTAACATTAATTATTAAACAAGTAAAAAATAAATCATGAGTTTTTCAATAACATCCGAAGTAACAAACAGTATTGCAAAATTAACCCTTGCGGGTTCATTAGATTCTTCTTCAGCATCGCAAATGCAGGCTGAGATTCAAAAAGTTGCTGGGCAATCACCAACAGAATTAGTATTGTATTTAAGCGAACTTACTTTTATGGCTTCTGCAGGACTTAGAATGTTAGTATTTGCAAAGCAGAAATTAGGAACTTCTGTACAAATATATCTTGTTAAACCTCAAGGGCAAATTGTAGATACATTACAAATGACAGGTATCATTCACAGTGTACATATTGTAGACAGTTATCCTTCATAAATTCTGCAAATGAATATAGAAAGTAATTCTTTTGAAGCATCGATTGATTCTTTGGAACCAATCAGGGATTTTATTTCTGAAAAAGCAATTTCAGCCGGGTTAAATAAAAAAAAGAACTACGGCTTAAACTTAGCGATTGATGAAATAGCTACCAACATTATAAGATATGGATATCCGGCCGTTAATATTAGCGATGGTAAAATAACGGTCATCATTTCTGTCGAAAATAATCAGCTAAAAGTTATGCTTGAAGATACTGCGCTTGCGTTTGATCCGATGCAACATCTTTTGCCTACCGATGATGATATCAATAAACCATTGGAAGAACGACCTATTGGCGGTTTAGGTATTATGCTGGCCCGACAAAATGTAGATAAGTTTGAATATGAATTTATAGAAGGGAAAAATAGAAATATATTTATTAACAACATCACTTAAGCAACAAGATCTTTTTAAATAATTATAATTGATGAGTGATGTAAGATTAAATATAAATCCTTTTCCAGGCATTAGAAGTTTTGAGTCTGAAGAGGATTTTTTATTTTTCGGTAGAGATGAGCAGATCAAAGGGATGCTTGATATTTTGTCTGAAAAACATTTTCTTGCATTAATAGGTTATTCGGGGAGTGGTAAGTCTTCGTTGATTAAAGCGGGGATTATTCCAAGCATATCAAAAGGGCGAATGAATAAGGGGAACGAGGAATGGAACGTGTTTTATTTCAGGCCAGGTGATGATCCATTCAGGTCATTTGCATCAGTATTATATAACGTATACGGTACAAGCGATATCGAATTTGAAGACTTTATTGCTAATACAGTCGAATTTCTAAAGAAGGAAGAAACGGGTTTTGCAGAAGTCTATCAAAAATTCAATGTAGCATTTGATAAGAACTGGTTGATTTTTATTGATCAGTTCGAAGAGTTATTTCGTTTCAGTGGTCTTCATGGTGAAAGAGAATTAATAGAAGCAAGAAGGTTTGTTAATCTCATTCTTTCTGTATTAAACAAAACTGAACTGCCTATTTATGTAGCGATAGCAATGCGTTCAGATTTTCTGGATAATTGTACTGAATTTATAGGATTCCCGGAAGCTTTAAATGAAGCGCTTTATTTATTACCTAAATTTTTTGGTTCGGCTTTAAGAGAGGCAATAGTAAAACCCATTGAGGTATGTGGTGGTACAATTACACCAAGGTTAGTAGAACGGCTCATAAAAGATGCGGATGATAAAACCGAACATTTACCGGTACTTCAGCATGCTTTGATGCGTACCTGGGATTATTGGAAATTAAATAAAATAGGTCAGGAACCTTTAGATATTGTTCATTATGAAGCCATCGGCACTATGTCTATGGCTTTGTCAATGCATGCGGAAGAAA
>DATHNB010000195.1:0-6843 GCA_035486495.1 Ferruginibacter sp.
AATATATGACAATTTTAATAAAAAATAAGATAAAAAATAAAAATAAATAAATATTAAATAAATAAAGGAGGCTACAAAGGCCTCCTTTATTATATTTATTTAATTTATATATTATTAAAAATTAGGTATCTCTTGCAATCCAAGTATATCATGTGTAACCAATAATGTACCCTGCACATAGCTTTCATCATGCTGGCTTGCATCTAGGCCTTCTTCTTCTTCCTCTTCTGAAACCCTTAATGGCACAATGAAATTAATGAACTTAAAAATAAGGAAAGAAACAGTAAAGCTATAAGCCACAACAATAAGCATAGCTTTTAATTGCGTTAATAAAAATAATGGATTACCATACAATAAACCATTATTCCCTAGTGGGTTGATTGCTTTGCTTGCAAAAACTCCTGTCAGCAGCATACCTACCATACCGCCTATGCCATGACATGGAAACACATCTAATGTATCGTCTAAAGTTGATCTTGATTTGATCCTTACTGCAACGTTTGATATAATAGCGGCAAAAACACCTATCGTAATACTTTGTGGTATACCAACATAGCCTGCAGCTGGTGTAATAGCAACCATCCCAATTACTGCGCCAATACAAAAACCTACAACAGAAGGTTTTTTCCCTTTCATTACATCAAAAAACATCCATGATAATCCTCCAGCTGCTGCTGCAGTATTAGTAGTCGCAAATGCAGATACAGCTAGTGCATTCGCTCCTAATGCAGAACCGGCGTTAAAGCCAAACCATCCAAACCACAATAAACCAGTACCAATTAATATATAAGGAATATTAGCTGGTGAAGTAGCTTCTTTATTTTCTATATGGCTTTTTCTTCTTTTTAAAACAATAGCTCCAGCTAATGCGGCACAACCTGCCGAAATATGTACAACAGTACCACCAGCAAAATCAAGTGCCCCCATTTGAGCAAGAAATCCATCAGGATGCCAGCTCCAATGTGCCAAAGGTGCATATACAAATAAACTAAAAAGAACAGTAAATAAAACATAAGCAGTAAAACGCATACGCTCTGCTATGGCACCTACGACTAAACCAGGCGTAATGATCGCAAACATTAACTGAAACATTGAAAACAATGATTGCGGTATTGTAGGAGCTAAAACCCATGGTTTACTGGAAGCTACACCCTTAAACAAAAAATGCGTAGAAGGATTTCCTATAAAACCATGTATACTATCTCCAAAACATAGACTATACCCTACAACAATCCATAATACGCCGACAACTCCGGCGGCTACAATACTCTTCATCATAGTAGAAAGAACATTCTTTCTATGTACCATTCCCCCATAAAACAGGGCTAGTGCAGGTGTCATTAAAAAAACCAATGCTGTAGCTACAAGGATCCAGGCTATATCAGCGGTATTATATTTTCCTTCATCAAAATTTGGAAGTGTGGGAACAAAAATAGCGGCAATGGCTACGATAATTAAAATTATGAAAGGGGCTATGTCTTTGAACTTCTGCTTGCTCATTATCATCCTATGTTTATAATTAAAAAATGGTATATATAAAGATTCGGGTGCAAGATAAAATATTTATAAATATTTTATAAATATTTTTATTAAATATTGCATAATAATAACAGATTTGATAATATATTACCTGTCAATAAGTGATATTATAAATATAAATATTTATAACTAATTTATATGTGCTATATAATACTTAGAATTAGCCATATAAAAATGCCCTCTGAAAACAGAGGGCATTCCTACATCACTAAGTGACCTATTTATTAGCCTTCCAGCTATTATTAGAAAAATTCATGTCAGGAAAAATCTTGTCAGGATCTATAACAACGCTTTTTAGCGTTTCTTTAGTAGGGAGCTTTACATCCCATGTAGAAGTATTGTTCCATACTTCTACCGGTAGTTTAAGTGTGTCTTTTATTCCGGATGTTGTTTCGTAAGCAAGTATTACAGGCATAGCCATTTTATCCATATTAGTGATCGTAACAATTGCACCATTGTACGGATCGTCATTTTCATATTTCACTCCAACTACGGCCTGATCTAACTTGTAATTTTCCAGGAACCATTCTTTCCAAAACCAACCCAGGTCTTCGCCAGCAACATTTTCCATTGTTCTGAAAAAATCCCACGGCGTAGGATGTTTGTATGCCCAGCGTTGAATATATGTTCTGAATGCATAATCAAACATATCAGGCCCCAATACCTGATCACGTAATAATTGTAACGCCAATGCAGGCTTATAATACAATGCAACTGCAATATTTTTTTCTTTCATTGCATCAGGACTAGTCATTATTGGTTCACTTGTGCTGCTATAAATATACGGTGCAAGTTGTTCCATACTTTTAGGCTTTTCCAGGTATTCACCATTATTGAAATCCTGTGCAGATAATGAATTAATGAACGTATTAAACCCTTCATCCATCCACCCATATTTACGTTCATTACTACCAACGATCATCGGGAACCAGGTATGGCCAAATTCATGATCCGCCACCTCAAACAAAGTGCTGCCTTCAAATTTTGTATTACAAAAAACTAATCCCGGATATTCCATACCATTAACATTGCATCCTACATTTGTTGCAACAGGATATGGATACTCATACCAACGTTTACTATAATTTTCAATACTGCCTTTAATATATTCAGTAGACCTACCCCAACTATATGCTCCCACTACTTCCGCAGGATAAACGCTCATAGCCAATGCTGTTTTACCACTTGGTAAATTAATACGTGCGGCATCCCAAACAAAAGCTTTAGATGATGCCCATGCTACATCTCTTGCATTGTTCATTTTATAATGCCAGGTAAGTGTTGTTGCTTTAGGCCTTGATGAGGGATCTTTTACTTCATCTTCTGTTCTTATCATCACCGTTTTATCACTCCTTTTTGCTTCATCTAATCTTTGGATCTGTATTGCTGTTAATACTTCAGAAGGATTTTGTAATTCACCACTACAAACAACAATATGAGATGCTGGTGCTGTGATGTTAACATCAAAATCTCCGTACTCTAAATAAAACTCACCTGCACCGAGATATGGTAATGTATTCCAACCCTCAATATCATCAAATACGCACATACGCGGATACCATTGTGCTACTGCGAATATATCTCCATTCATTGTACTTAAGATTCCACAACGATCAGCACCATGTTCAGGCAATACAAAAGAATAATCAATCTTTATTTTGATCATATCACCACCAGCTGCCACAGGTTTTGGTAAGCGAATCTGCATTCTTGTATCACTAACATGATAATCAGCATCTGCATTTTTATCACTTATTATTTTTACAGAAGTAATCTTATAGCCTCCGACAAAAGTACTCTTTGAATCACCATAACGGCTACGGCTACCCACTGGCATTCTTGCTTGTCCGCGACTGCCGGTCGTAAACAAATTCTGATCTAACTGTAACCATAAAAAAGGCAACGTATGCGGACTGTTATTTTTATAAGTAATGATAACACTTGCTCTTATCTCATGTGTAGTATCATTTAATGAAGCGGCGATTTGATAATCAGCTCTGTTCTGCCAGTAAGCCTCTCCAGGTTCACCTGTTGCAGCTCTTGTTACATTCACGTTTGAAGGATAAAATAGTGGAGAAAATAAAAGATGAGGATCATATTTTGAGGTATCCAATTTATTCTGTGCAAATAAAAATATACTGCAACAAAAAAAGACGAATGAGAGACAGAAGGTTTTTATCATGAGCATTATTTTATCATCCGAAGATAATTAAAACACACTGCAAATCAATGGATGATAAAGCATTATTGATTATTGACAATCTTTTATCAAACGAGATTAAAACTCTTTTTTGTAGCTAACACCTACTGATCCTTGAAAGTTTACTATTGGTGGGTTGAGTTTCTTTATTGATACAAATACAGATTTGATGCGATTATCATAAGTATGGATAAGGTCTGTAAGATCTTGCGCTACGGTTTCTAAAAGCGCGGAAGGAATCGCCATTCTTTTTTTTACTATTTCATAAATAGCTACATAATCAGCTGTCTGATGTAATTGAGTAATGTGCTCTTTTGCATCAACGGTTACATCAATATTCAATTCATAAATATTACCTAAAACTCTTTCTTCATCATGCACACCATGGTAGCCGGCAAATTGTAGATTATGTAGATGAATTGTTATCATATGTTAGATGTGCGACGTACGAAGTACGATGTTTTTAGTCCCCAATTATTAGAACAATTTGCTGATAGTTATAAATAAGAAATGTATAAAGCTTAAGATACATCGTACGTCGTACCTCAAACATCGCACATATTTAGTGAAATCCTTTTTCTCCTAAATATCTTTCAGCATCTAAAGCAGCCATACAGCCACTACCTGCTGCCGTTATTGCTTGTCTGTAAATTTTGTCTTGTACATCACCAGATGCAAAAATGCCTTCTATATTGGTTTTAGATGTACCAGGTATTGTTTTGATGTACCCTTCTTTGTCCATATCTATCCAACCTTTAAAAATATCACTGTTAGGTTGATGACCAATGGCAACAAAAAATGCACTGACTGGCACTTCTATTTTTTCGTTGGTTACATTATTTTGAATGCGTACAGACTCTACTTTTTTATCACCCAGCACTTCATGCGTTTCACTGTTCCAATATACTTTTATGTTTGGAGTGTTTATTACTCTATCCTGCATTACTTTACTCGCGCGCATTTCACCCTTTCTAACGATCATGTGTACAGTTGCGCAAAGCTTTGAAAGATATAATGCTTCTTCTGCCGCAGTATCTCCTGCACCAACGATCGCTACTTCTTTTCCTTTAAAGAAAAAACCATCACATACGGCACAAGCACTTACACCATAACCATTTAAGCGCTGTTCACTTTCTAATCCCAACCATTTTGCAGAAGCTCCTGTTGAAATAATCACAGTATTAGCTTCTATCCATTTTTCCTCGTCGATCTGAACTTTATATGGTTGTGATGAAAAATCAACTTTAGTAGCTAGCCCAAAGCGAATATCTGCACCCATACGTGCAGCCTGCTTTTCAAAATTGATCATCATATCTGGTCCTTGAATTCCATCCGGGTAACCGGGATAATTTTCTACTTCTGTTGTTATAGTTAATTGTCCGCCTGGTTGAATACCCTGATATAATACAGGATTTAGATTAGCCCTCGATGCATAAATAGCAGCTGTATAGCCTGATGGCCCCGAACCTATAATTAGACAATTTACTTTTTCAATACTTCCCATGCTTCTATATCTGAGTTAGTTTATACACACTTTAATGACCCCAATCTGTTAAGATTCTGCTTATTTAATCTTTCTGATATTATGTTTAACAGGATTTGAGTGAGGAAAATACTGTACAAATAGATCGATTTATTAAGGGCAGCAATTTAATAAAGGCTGAGACAACAACAAAATACATTTTCACACATACGTTAATAGTAAATACAAGGCAAAATGAGTATTTATTGTATTTACATTAACGAATAAGGTATAAACTATTCTGGCATCCTACTTGTCTTATATATATCAAATACAATTATTACAATTTAAAAATCACAAAGCTGAGAAATTACGTAAATGATAATGAGTACTAAATTTAAAAACTATGAAAAATGCAGAAGAAATACTAGCAAGTGAATTTGACTGTAGACCTGACGATCTGCGCTCTTTAATAACTCGAAAAATAGACAAGAGTAAAATAATAAAAGCAATGGAAACTTTTGGCAAAATGAGATTAGATGAAGCCAGACAGGTTGCTATAAGAGAAAGTGTCGCCAAAGTTACAGCCTCAACGAATCAATTCATTAGAACAATGAATGAATCGCTTAAAGAAAATAATGACAGGAAGCAAGGTAGTAGCACTATGGAATGGATAAAAAGAGTAATCGATAGTTGCAATAACACTATTCACTTCGAATATGCTCAGGTGTTAGTTGATCTGTTTAAAGAAAAAAGCAATGATGAGCTGGAGAAACTAGAGATCCAGGATTATTATAATGTTGCTTTTAACGAGGTGCATTTTGTTATTAGATAATTCTTTAAATAGAAGTTTGATCGATCATTACTTAAATTAATTCTTACTTTTAATCATGTTTTTGATAGGTAAAGAATTGATATTCCCTCTGGTTGATCAGGCTGACGAAGAAGGTCTATTGGCTATTGGCGGCGATCTTAGCGCTGAACGTTTGTTATTAGCTTACCGAAATGGAATTTTCCCATGGTATAACGAGGATGAGCCCATCTGTTGGTGGAGCCCTGATCCTCGTTTTGTTTTATATCCCGATAAATTAAAGATCACAAAAAGCATGCAGACTGTTTTGAATAATGGAACATTTCGTTTCACTATCAACAGAGCATTTGAAGAAGTAATAAAAAACTGCAAATCCGTTACAAGAAAAAATCAGGACGGAACGTGGATATCGCCTGATGTACAAGAAGCCTATATCAATCTGCACAAATTAGGGTATGCACATAGTGCCGAAGCCTGGGTTAATGGTGAGCTTGTTGGTGGCCTGTATGGAATACGTTTAGGAAAAATATTCTTTGGTGAAAGTATGTTCAGCAAGGCTAGCAATGCCAGCAAATTTGCTTTTATTAACTATGTAAAACAATTGCAAAAAGAAGATGTTCAGTTAATAGATTGCCAGATCTATACCGACCATTTAAAAAGCCTTGGAGCTACGATGATCGAAAGAAAAAACTTCATTGATCTACTCGATAAATATTGCTAAAGGATCAATAAATTCATCTCTTTTATTTTCAATATGTATTAAATAATATTTATAAAATATTATTTAGCATTTTTATAAAATGGTTTGTTTAAGTACTTGTCAATTCAAAT
>DATHNB010000196.1:0-3000 GCA_035486495.1 Ferruginibacter sp.
AAAGTATGTCACAAACTCAATACATAGCGCAATCAATCCACGGTGTAGATCAAAGTACAGGAAATTGGGGTGATGGTAATATTTATTTTGGATTCAATATTTCGCGCAATTTTAATATTAATGCTCCCAAATATAAATCGCCTAACGAATAGCATTTAATAGAATTAATAAAAAAGCAATGAATTATTCATTGCTTTTTATTGCAGTTATTTTTCTTCTGCCAGTTCCATTATAATGTTCCATTCATCTTCTTTTACCGATTGTACAGATAATCTCCCCAAACGAACAAGATCCATATTAGCCAAACGGTTATCAGTTTTTACTTGTGCCAATGTTACGGACTTTTTCAGTTTTTTAAAAGGTTTGAAATCCACCACTACCCAGGCTTCATCCTCTGTTGTTGGATCTTGATAAAACTCTTTGGCCACTTTGGCTATCCCTACAATTTCTACACCTTCGTTACTGTGATAAAATAAAACCTCCTCTCCTTTTTTCATTGCTTTCAAATTATTGCGGGCAGCATAATTGCGTACACCATCCCAAAATGTCTGTTTGTCTTTTACAAACTGGTCCCAGCTATATTTAAAAGGTTCCGACTTTATTAACCAATATGCCATGCTTAATTATGAATTATGTAAATGTAAAATTGAAGATCACAATTCAAATTTATAGCTCTTATCTAATTAAAGGGAAAATGTTAATAAGTTGAAAACTTGTTATACACAAGTATTCACCAATGATTTATTTTGCATTATAAATTATGATAAGATGAAAAAGATAACTTTACTTACGGTTACGTTTATGCTATGTGTTAGCTTATGTAATGCACAATTTTTTAAAACAATTCTTCCTTCAAATCCGTTTGCAGACTCTTTAACGAAAGCAGTAACGGATTTTAAATATGATTACAATAACATTGAAGGTCCTATTTTACCTGCTCAAACGCAACCTGATCTTAGGGTTTTTAGATCAAAAGTTAGTTTACCTGGTTCTTCGCATTGTGTTATATATCGTTTTAATTCGAGGATAGACACTAGTTCCAGCTGGCAGGCTATTATGTATGAAGGGGATGATTATGATGAAGCATTGAAGCAGTATAAAAGTTTATTCAGGTTGGTAAAAAGAACCAGCATTAAATGGGTAGATAAAAGCTACTTATCTTTTGTAGGTGATCTGGAGTTACCTAAAGACAATGTAAATTTTGCTGTAAGTACGCTTCATCTTGAGGCAATGGATGAACAATATTCAAAATTTGTGGCTCAGATTGAACTGACTAATGCAGGAGGAGCCTATGAGGTTCATCTAAATCTGCAAAATAAAGGAAGCGACACAGATCCTAGCGAATAGAAAATAATATTGTTGTAATTTTTAAAAGCTATCTCACTACGAAAAGTATGGAGATAGCTTTTCTTTTAGCTGGAGTGGCATATCACAGCGTTTCATATTTTTTGACTCTATAAAATACAGCGTTACATTTCCTGTATTTAAGAGCTCACCTGCTTCATTAAAAATCTCACTATTGAAAACCACTTTATGATTTAAGGGTAATTCTTTTAAATAAGTTTTTACTGTTAGGAGGTCATCATATTTAGCCGGACGTAAAAAGCGGCTCGTAAGTTCAACGACAGGCATAATCACACCCATAGCTTCTATATCTTTATATACACAACCAATCTGCCGAAAAGCTTCTACTCTTCCAATTTCATAAAATTGGGCATAATGGCCGTGATACACAACTCCCATTTGATCTGTTAACGCATAATGGACCCGTATTTTTGTTTCGGTAATGAACATAAAAAGATGAAAAACCCCCACCCCCCCCTGAAGGGGGCTTTGGTGAATTATTATTTAGTGAATAAATATTTTTTGCAACCGTATATATAAAGCTTGTAACAATTGTTGTAATATTATTAAATTGTAGCAAGCTATTCAGCTCACTACAATATTTTCTATACTGATATGAAAAGCCCCCTTCAGGGGGTTGTTTTTTAGATTTTACCCACCAATCATACTATCCACACTAACTCTTCCCGGGCCAACAAATAATAAAACAGTAAATGCTGTTAAATATAACATAGCAGGTTGGCCATCACCAAATATTGCACCATGATGTGCTTTTAATACTGCAACCGCCAATACGATGATAATGGGTATAACAGAAAACCTGGTAAACAAACCAAGTATAACAAATAAGCCACAAAAGAATTCTGCAAAAATTACTAACGCGAGAGATAAGGTACTACCTATTCCTAAAAAATTCATGAAAGTATTGTGCTTGTCTCCAAAATGAATCAGCTTATCATAGCCATGATTCATAATTAAAATACCAAATACTAATCGTAATAACAATATTGCAAAATTGAATGCACCCACCGAGTACTTTGTTGATAATAGTTTTTTCATTTTACTTTAAATTTTTCTTAACACCAATAAAAATAAATTACATACACAAACATCACTTATCCACTTATTAACAATCGTAGTTGAATGATGTTTTACTGCGTAGCAATATAGTTATTTTTACATCCTGTAGAAAAATAAGTTTGATACTTTCTGATATGAAAAAACAAAATATTATATTCTCTTTAATTGCTTTGGTTTTTTCTCTTCCGGCTTTTGCTCAACCAACTGCTGTAATAACTGATCCACAAAAAAATTATAAAGAGGCGAAAGAATTATTTATAAAAAAGGAATATGCGCTTGCTTATCCATTGCTGAAAGAAGTAAAAAAAGCATATCCGGAAAATCAGGCTAGCAACAACCGTTATATTTATGAAGATATAAATTACTACTACATTGTTTGTGAATTAAAATTACGATTGCCCATTGCCGTTGAAGATGCAAAAAAATATATTGATGCAGTAGAGAATGATCCAAGGATAGAATTGATCAGTTATCATTTGGGTAAATATTATTTTATACAAGGATTATATTCTGATGCGATACAATATTATGAAGCGGCAGGTTTTAATAATTTAAGTGAAGAAGAAGTTTCAGATG
>DATHNB010000197.1:0-3654 GCA_035486495.1 Ferruginibacter sp.
TTCCGGTGATTAAAAATGCTGATCAATTAAATTTAAGTGGGTTAACTAAAAAAGTAAATAGTCTTGCCAATGCTGCACGGTCAGGCACTTTAAAGCCTGATGATACAACGGGTGGTACATTCACTTTTACAAACATCGGTACATTTGGTAGCACAATGGGTGCGCCAATTATTAACCAACCGCAGGTCGCAATTATGGCTGTAGGTGTTATTAGGAAAAGACCTGTTGTTATTGAATCTCCTACGGGTGATAGCATTGCTATACGTCACATTATGTACATTTCCTTAAGTTATGATCATCGTATTATTGATGGGGCTTTAGGATCTACTTTTTTAAATGCAGTGGTGAAAGAATTGGAGGGGTTTGATATTGAGAGGAACATATAAACGAATTTGTATTGTATAAAAAAATGAGCAGACTATAAAGTTTGCTCATTTTTTTATAAGATGATTTGTATACTATTTTTCCGATGGATTTTTCTTCCCATTATTGAGCTTATCAATAGTAGCTTCTAATCTAGCAATTTTTGTTTCTTCTTTTTTAGCACTTGTTATCCAACCTACATATTCTTTTTTGTTAGTGAAAGAAAGTGCATCAAAAAAAGTTCCAGCTTCTTTGTGTTTGGTAAATAATTTAATAAGGTCCGGAGGTGCAGATATTGTTTTAGTTACATGATCAACACCTGCTATTTCAACAGGAACACCAGTAATAGAAGCTCTTGTAGGATTCTTTATTTTATCGATCTTTTTAAAACGCATTGCTGTCCAAACATTATCCATCGTTATGGTGCGAACACCTTCATATCCGCTGCTGACGATACATTCCCATTGACAGGTACTAGCTCTTGCCAAATCACTTACGATCTTTGAGGATACTTTAGGATAAGCTATCCAAAATTTTGCATCTTCATGTAATGCAGGTAATACGTCGTGTAAAATGTCTTTTAATTGCTTGTGACTAACAGCAAATATCAAAGCAAAATCAATTTTTTTTATCTTTAATAACGGCGTAACGCTTTTAGCGAATGTCAGTTTTGCAAATTGCTTTTCAACTGTGGAGGGTAAGCCTTGTACCAATAAATTTTTTTCATCCTTTAATTGTAATTTCTCCAACAAAGTTTGCAATTTCACTATTACTACATCTTCTTCCATAGAATTTTTATAACTTTTTAATTAAGTAATATTTTTCCTGATTTTAAAAGGATGAATTAGTGTTAGGATTATTTATAAAGATGGGATTATTTGCGACGGGTTTTTCTCCTGTCCCGATATTTGAGAATAGGAACCCTGCTTTCGTTGCCGTTAAGTATCCGGCTTATATTTTTTTGATGGGTTAAGATTACTAAAGCTGCTACGCCAACGGCAAATACCCTATATATAATGGTATGGTCGTTCCATATCCACAACACACAAATTGGTAGTGCTATACCGGCCAAAATGGAGCTTAATGATACATATCTTGTAAGAAAAAGAATAATTAGAAATACACCTACGCAACAAACAGCTATAACAGGTTGAATACCTAATATCATCCCAAATAATGTTGCAACACCCTTACCACCTCTAAACTGAGCAAAAATGGGAAATATATGTCCGGCGACAGCCGCTAAACCCAGTCCGATCATGAAATTGGTACGTGCAAGGTCGTTAGCATCTTTAACGTAATACGGAAGGCAGTAAAATAAACCTACAGCGCACATCCCTTTCAAAATATCTGCCACCATTACGATAGAGCCATATTTAGGTCCGAGTACCCTAAATGTATTAGTAGCACCCATATTACCGCTGCCATAGTCCCGAATATCTATCCCGAAGAACTTCTTACTCACAATCAATGCAGTAGGAGTAGATCCGATAAAATAGGCAAGCACAATTAAAAGAAATTCTTTCATTTAGTTCTATTGAAAGTTAACGACTACAAAAATAACGAAAAAACGGCAACTTAATTTTGTTTACAGCAAATTAAGTTTGAAGTTGCTATTTTTGCGCAGCTTATATAAGTAATATCAGTAATCAGTTTTTTATCACAATTATCAATAAAATATGCTCTGATTGAAGAGCAAAGGGTCCAAATGAGCAAAGAAATAGCAAGCAGGGAACAGGATTACTCGCAATGGTACAATGATCTTATCATTAAAGGAGGTTTAGCAGATTATACTGCTGTAAGAGGATGTATGGTAATAAAACCGTACGGTTATGCTTTATGGGAAAATATGCGTGACCAGTTAGATAAAATGTTCAAAGAGACGGGGCATCAAAATGCCTATTTCCCTTTGTTTGTTCCTAAAAGTTTATTTGAAGCAGAAGAAAAAAATGCAGAAGGCTTTGCCAAGGAATGCGCAGTTGTAACACATTATAGATTAAAGACTGATCCTGATAATAAAGGAAAACTGATTGTTGATCCTGAGGCAAAACTGGAAGAAGAATTAATTGTGCGTCCAACAAGTGAAGCTATCATTTGGAACACATATAAAGGGTGGATTCAATCATACAGAGATCTGCCATTATTAATAAACCAATGGGCAAACGTAGTGCGCTGGGAAATGCGCACCCGATTATTTTTACGCACGGCAGAATTTTTATGGCAGGAAGGCCATACCGCACATGCAACAAAAACGGAAGCTGTAGACGAAACAGTGCAGATGCTAAACATTTATGCAGAGTTTGCAGAAACGTTTATGGCAATGCCTGTAATAAAAGGTGTAAAAACTGCCAACGAACGTTTCGCCGGCGCCGAAGATACGTATTGTATAGAGGCATTGATGCAGGATGGAAAAGCCCTACAGGCAGGTACATCACATTTTCTCGGACAAAATTTTGCAAAAGCATTTGATGTAAAATTTAGTGACAAAGAAAATAAGCTGGAGTATGTGTGGGCAACAAGCTGGGGTGTAAGTACACGTTTAATAGGAGCATTGGTAATGGCGCATAGTGATGATGAAGGATTGGTACTACCACCAAAACTAGCACCGATACAAGTTGTGATAGTGCCCATATATAAAGGCGATGATCAGAAGCAGCAGATAGATGAAAAAGTAAAAGTGTTGATGCAACAATTAAAAACTGCAGGTGTTTCTGTTAAGTATGATGACAATGATAATAACAGGCCAGGATGGAAATTTGCAGAATATGAAATGAAAGGTGTTCCGGTAAGAGTAGCAATAGGAGCGAGGGATCTTGCAAATAATGTAGTAGAATTAGCAAGAAGGGATACAAGAGAAAAGATGACGGTAAGCATTGATGGTTTATCAGGCACGATCATCAAATTATTAGATGATATTCAAACTGCTATTTATAATAAAGCAAAATCATTTAGAGAAGAGCGGATCACCAATGCTGATAACTGGGATGAATTTATAAAATTATTAGATGACAAAGGAGGTTTCATTGCAGCACATTGGGACGGTACACCTGAAACAGAAGATAAAATAAAAGAGTTAACAAAAGCAACGATCCGTTGCATACCACTTGATAATAAATTAGAACAAGGTAAATGTATATTAACAGGTAATGCAAGTACACAAAGGGTTTTATTTGCAAGGGCCTATTAAATTCTATTGTTGAATTGTTTTAGGTATTAACAACTTATTTAACAATTCAGCAATTTAGCCATCAAACAATTAAGCTACTTTTGGACCGATAAAATTTAACACAT
>DATHNB010000198.1:0-4902 GCA_035486495.1 Ferruginibacter sp.
TCTTGTCTTTCATAATGGTTAATTTTCTTTACTTGTTGCTTTTTTAATTACTTCTTTTATTTGCTGTATAAACGGATTGGCTATAATTTGTCCGTTATCGTATTTCACTAAATTTTGTAATAATTTTAGCATTTCAGGCGCGGCGGCAAATTGTTTCAATAAATGCGTATATTCCGGTTCTATTGTTGCGACAATATGTGTATATGTTTCTTTTTCGCCAACATATATATATCCGAAATGTTCGTTTAAGATACCAAAATTGAAAGTTTTTTGCGTATGTGCGCCCACTTTATTGTTATTCATAATTTTGTTTTATTAATCGTTATTTTTAAAAAAGGTCTCCGTCTTGACCTGTACCTACTTTCATAAGTCTTTGGGAATTGAGCCCAAACGCACGGAATTTACCATAATCTCGACCAGCGAGCGGAGTCGAACCGCTTTCATCTTTAGTATTTTAATATATTCCTAATCCTATTATAGTTAGGCAATCTTCATCGTATAACCTAATAGCCTGTTCTAACTCTGATTTTTTATAAATATGAGTTCGGGTCCATATTCCGTTAATAATTCTGTATATTCTCATGATTTTTTGTAGTTATATTAGCAGCGGCGTACTCTCGGCGGCAAGTTGCCAATTTCCGCCACTCGCTAAAGTTGGTTTATATATTATCGTCCTCTTCGTGCCAAAATTCTTTTAATTGGTCGCAGTGGGTACATTCCGGAGTATGACAATTACAATCTGTTTCGCAGTAATGGCATTTATGGGTGTCTTTTACGGCTATGTATTTAAGCTCTATATTTTGTTTTATCTCCAAAGGTAATCCCATATAATTATCTAAAAATCTACGTTTTTTGTCCTCTGCTGCCTGTTGAGTTTTATAATACCCTTTCAACTGGTCTGGATGGGTATATCCATCATTAAAATAAACTCTAACTATCCATTCTTTGCCAAGTGGCTCAACCCGAACATCTGGAATCCTGATTTTCCCTTTCATATAATCGCCTTCTTTTATAGTTTCTTCTTTTTTCATTTTTTATTTATTTTTTTAAGTTTTTTGAAAGTCGCCTACTAACTATTCGTAGTAGCTTTCGGCGACCTATCAAAGTGGGTTAATTCCAAATTTTGTCAAAGTTAGTAATGGATTCTTTCATTCTCGTCATAATACCCTTATCCTTAATGAAGGGCATAGCCGCTAATGTTGCGTGATACAGTTGGCAAGCCGCATCCCTGAAGTTAGGTATATCCCACCATCCAGTTTTCATATTATCTTTTTTATCATAAAATACGAGTTCGCCGCAAGAATAGCCTTCTTGTATTTGTTCAGATATTCTTTCTATTATCTCTCCATTGTCAGCATCTAAGTATCTTTCATGTCCGTTTAGATGCCAATTTACTTGATTGTTTAAGACTTCTGTTGTTTTCATTTTGATAGGTATTAGTTGTTTGTTATTGTTTACGGGGACAAAGATATAACGAATTTTTTAATTGTCAACCCCTATTTGTCATTTATTTTTAATTAGTAATGATTATCAGTCGTTTATATTTTTATTATGTTAAATAGAATGACGTAAAAAGAATATATGCTATATCTTTTGCGTAATATAGTATTGCATATTCATATATATTATATATCTTTGCATAAAATTAATACCATGACCATATTAACAGAGATAAGAGCAATAATAGGACGAGAGAAGATAAAGCAAAAAGACTTATGCCCACTGTGGGGCGTTGACAGCCGTCAGCAAGTAGGCAACATATTAGCAGGTAAAAGCCCATTAACAGATGCCAGAATAGAGGCTATATTAAAGAAATATGGCTATGATTTTAACTTTAAAAAGATAAAATGAAGCTTTCAGGGTTCAGAATGCCACAATACAGGATAGAAAAGAAGACAGAAGGAGATAAGGTTACTTATTCTCCACAAATATTGTTAGGGTCAAATCAAACAATAAAATATAATATTACAGATGTTAGGATTATGAATACCAATGATTGGTTGAATTTAACTGACTTAGGAAATAGTATACATGTCACATTAAGCAATCAATACTGGAACACAGAAAAGGAAGCAATGAAAGTAATTGAATTATATAAAGAACAAGTATCTAAAGAACCAATTTACGAATATATATCATTAGATGTTTATCCTATTCATATTGAATATTCCGATGCTGCATACATGATAAAAGAAATAGAATCAGGAACGTAAAGAGAATGAGGAACGAATAGATAAGGCGTTTGGCATTATATAAATAGTCTACTCCCAATAGACGACCCCTTTAGCCTAAAAAACTACTGGGGTTTATTTTTGCAATCAACTCAAAATCCAAAGGTACAAACACCTTGACCATGTCGAGATAATCGTTCTAATCTCTTTAAAATCACTTTTCTATTTAACATAATATTATTATAAGCCCATTTTACCCCTAATTTATGCTTTTCATTATTTTAATGCGTTTTAACGAACGTATGCAATTTATCCATATATTTGCCTCTCGAATAGTCAAGATAGCCCCATACGTGCTAACACCCATTCCACACTTTAGAAACAACTATTGGAACTGGCACATTCACCATTCCAAGTGAACGAGAACTTTCTCTTTGTAGGCTTTCTCTTTTATTAAACCTCTCTTCCGCCGCCTTGTCTAAGGCGTTTGTGTGAAATAATCACAACACTACCATCAATTAAAATTAAATTAGTAAATTTGCCAACAGAAGTGGCACTATTTCCATCCGCTGTTCGCGGGGTTTTAATGTCACTTTTGCGCTTTATGTAACATGGGTAATAATCATTCACTTAATAACAAATCAATCCGATGAATAAAGCCAATAAATCGCTAATATTCAGACCTATGTTTTTTTATTTAGTAAAAAAGCATAACATAGGTAGCAAGGAGTTATCAATCATACTTAACATCCATCACTCCAATGCCATTAATTTGAATAAAGGGAAGCATAAGCTTAATGATTATTACATTAATAAGCTACTTAATCACCTTGGTTATGATATATACCTTGTGAAGAGGGAGGGAAATGTAGATACCAAAGTATTACCTGAGTAGAGAAAGCGCCTTAAAACGCTTCTAATGAGGTCGTTATTACTTCTCATTGTTTATATTTACTATATATTGATATAAAATAGTATTCCCACAACAATCTTAATATTAGTAGTTAAGTATACTATTCACAGCGTACGGATAAAAAATATCAAATATCATTACCACCATTCTCATTTATAACTCTTATCTTCTCCTCGCTTAATATCCTTACTACTTTACTCTTTTGTTGGGGCAATATATACGGTAATATTTCTGTAAATTCTTTACTACTCTGCTTAGACCTAATAAACAAACCGGATAGAACTACGTATATAGTATCATGCTTATCCTTGTCCTTCCCTTCATAAATTTTATACAACTCATCATGAGGCATGAATAACAATTGATATATAACTGTTACTATTCTATCCATCTCATTACCCTGCTCTCTTAGGTTTATTATTAATCTTTTTCCTCTTCCCTTTGGTCTTCCCTTTGGGTTTCTAACTTCTCCCTTCTTTACAGGCCTCAAGTTCTTTATCGATATGGGATTAACATAGTAGACCTTGCCGTCCTCCTTGTCCACCTTTAATATTCGCTCATTGCTGTTCATAATATATATTTATAACATCAAAGATAGATAAGATTTATAAATATAATACCATGTAATACATATTACCATTGATTATCAATGAATTATATTTTATGTTGATTTTAGTCTTTTAAAATTACACCTATTTATCTTGCATTAGAACGACTATCTGCTGGTTGGTGGATAGATTGCACACCCCAGATTATACCTTGACTATAAGTAATATTGCGGATTTTTATTTGTCATCACAAACCTTTATGTGATTGATTTTTAAATTACTGATATCAACATGTACGACACCCTGTAAGAAATTATCGTTATAAATATTCCCACGACATTTATAATTTCATCCTCGACCTTAAAAGAATGCTTTGCCTAAATCAAACAGGGGGTGGGGGTATTTTTTATTCGGGTGGGTCTTATGTTTTTAGGGGGATGTCTTTGGGTGGGCAAATAACAAGTAAGTGTTTTGTTATGTCTAATACATATTAATTATTAAATACGTAGGTGTGAGTTATTGTTCGGTTATGGTTCATTACGTTAATGATAAACACGTAAATACTGTAAATAGATTGGAGAGAGTGAGAAAGTCAAATAAGTGTTATGCCATTACCCATTAAATTAATATTTATTTTTTCTGGTGTGTAATTGGTAATGAAATAATATTTACTTTTGCGTCATCTTCCGAGACGAGTGTATTCATAGTACATAGGTTAATCCCTCTGATAAAAAGGAGGGATATAACTTAAAAGTTAAGGAAGAGAGGGTTGAAGTATAAATATAATCCCTGATGTCTCGGAGATAAGACAACAAATATATTAGTGGTTCTTTTTGAGGCATTGCAAGTTAATTACGATTGTTCGACACCTGAGCGCCGTATCCTGCATTACTGATAAAGTTTAGTTGCAATACCCTGTATAGGTTAGAGGGATACTTCTCAAACAAGAGCTTAGTTATTGGTTACTCCTTTAATACCAATGACACACTTGCTTACTAATGCAGGTGAAAGAGGTGTGTTTTTTAATTGAAAAAAATAAGGTATCAATTATTTTTATTATTTTTGCGTATATAAATAAAAACCTAAATATGAAAACAAAAACTTGTAATAAAGCATTACACAAACTTTCACCATTGACCGACAAGGAAATTAATGGTGTTAAGATGGGAGATGGTAGTATTGATAAAACAACTATTATAGGTCGTAAAGGAGATTCTGTGTGTACTAAATGTGGAAAGGTATTTAGAAAAGCGTAATAATATGCCAAAAT
>DATHNB010000199.1:0-10658 GCA_035486495.1 Ferruginibacter sp.
TTTAATAATGATGGGAGTTTTAAAGTGTATTCTATTTTAAAACAAATGAATAGAAAACCGGTGATAAAAACACTGCGTAAAGATTTTGATCTTATCTTGATGCGAGGCTTGGATTCAAAAAAAGTATCGATACGAAAAAATGATTCGCTTACTTATTATATATTTAAGCAGGCAAAAGGGTATAATACTTACATCACTAACAATGCAGGGACTGAGTTAGTGGGCATGGAAATTTCGTCAAAAAGAAAGCCCGTTGTTAAAGCTATCATAGAAAATTATGTTGAGGGAATACCTGATACCATTGGTATCTCGCATCAGAATTTTAAATTTAATATCGGTTTAAAACGAATAGAAAGATAATGTTACAAAACGATTTTTTTTCTTTTTCTGCTCCGCAGATAAAAGGTAATACTGTAAAGACGACGTTGGAATTAAATGTGGCACATAAAATATTTGAAGGGCATTTCCCTCAACATCCGATTGTACCGGGTGTTTGCATGATGCAGATGGTGAAGGAAGTAGTAGAGGATGTTATCGGAAAAGAAACTAATCTTTCTATTGCGTATAATATTAAATTTCTAACCATCATAGATCCCCGTGAAAATAAAACGATCCAATTAGATTATAAGTTTACTACAGCAGAAGAAGGGAAAATAAGTATTGATGCTCAACTGTTAAATAGCACAACTGTATTTTTTAAATTTAAAGGAACATTCTCATTTTGATATCCTTATGGTTTATCGTGCTCATTATCAATCTTCTTATTAGGACCTGATGCCAGAGCAATTAAAAGTATTACACTTGATGCCACTATGCCAGATATAATAAATCCGCTGCGAGATGAAAGAGTAGGTTCCGTTGTGGAACTATCTGCAAGCGCTATAAAAGGAACTGGTAGCGTCGTTAATATGGCAAATATTTTTTGTTTCATTTTAATCTTTTTTCATATACAATTACAAACTGAGCTTTAAATATACTTATGTTTTTTAAATCTCAAAATTTATTTCTTGCTCTAATATAAATTACTATTATCTATTTTTCTACTTTTTCAATGGTAATTCGGTTAAGATTGCTACCCTTTCTGCAAGAGCATCTCCTTCTTTACTAAAAGCCCAAACAAATAATGATTTTATTGGATGGTCTTTTTTAATGTTTTCAATTGCCTGGATAATTAGCTTTTTTGCGATTCCCTTTCCCCGATATTCTTGTAAAGTCATAGCTGAGCATAAGTAAAGCGCTTCATATTTTGTTTTTAGCAGAGTTAATTCATATAGTTCCTTTTCCGAAATTTTTTTTTCAAGAAACCTTTCCATTAAATTTAGTGTAGTGGGAATGACCAATATCCACACGGCAGGACCATTACCATCATCATATTCAGACATCGTTGCAGGATGGATGAGTTGTAATCGCTTAATTACTTTCTCATCTATGCTTAGCTGATTTGGATCAGTTCTGCTGGAAAAAACTTCATCTGCCAATTGCATCATTCTCTCAAAGTTGCTTAGAGCCATAAGCTAAGAATAGGATTTTTCGGAAAGCTTGTGATATGCTCCTCAATGTTATTGTATTGCGTCATAACAGAATGATTAGGTGAAAAGTGGCCTCGCCAAGAATCGAACTTGGATCTGGAGCTTCGGAAACTCTTATACTATCCATTGTACTACAAGGCCTGGATAATTTGAGATTGCAAATATAGAATGTAAAAAGAAATAAAGGTAAGTATCTATTACCAACTACCGCTGGCTCCGCCACCACCAAAGCCTCCGCCGCCAAATCCGCCAAAACCACCACCTCCACCTGAATCTCCGCGGCTACCGCCACCAAAGCCTCCGCCTAAAGCACTACCAAGTAGCATACCGCCTAAGAATCCACCACCGCCACCACCGCGTGAGGCTAAGAAAACTATAATGATGATGATAATAAAAATTATTTTAAAAATAGACCCGGTACTTCCACCACCCTGACGATAACCTGCAGGTGCTTTATATTTTCCTTCCATTGCTTGTATGATAGCATCCGTACCGTCATTAATGCCGCGATAATAATCGTTACCCTTAAATTTTGGTACAATTACATTATCTATAATCTGACTGCAAGTAACATCGGGTAATGCTCCTTCTGCACCATAACCTGTTGCTATATTTAATTTATGATCGTCTGTACTGATCAATAACACAACTCCGTTATTATTATCTTTTCCGCCAACACCCCATGCTCTTCCTAGTTTTGTATTGAAATCTGCAATATCATTTTCACCAACATTTGGTACAATTACAACTGCTATCTGTGTAGAAGTACTATCATCAAAAGCATCAAGTTTATTTTCCAGTGCCTGCTTTTGATCTGCCGTTAAAATATTAGAATAATCATTTACAAGTTTAGGAGTTCCTGTTGGGCCTTTTAATAAGGCATTGGCATCAAAACTTGTTTGCGCATAAACAACTACACTAATAAAAAGCGATAGAAATATGGAGAGGAATTTTTTCATTAACTATTGTGTAAATATTTGTGTAGTGTATCTGTTGTAAAATTATTTTCCAAAAACGATATCGTTCGGCAATTCATTTTTATCTTCCGAAGGATCAAAAGGAAATTTTTCTTTTAGTGTTTGTCCGATTTCTTTAATGCATTGTTCAATACCGCTAACAATATTATTTCCTGCAAAATGTGTGATCATATTTTTTACTGCATTTTCCCAATAGCTTTTTCCTAATGCGGTATAAATACCTTCATCGCCTAAAAGTGCCAATTGTTTATGATCTGTAGCGATGTATAAAAGCACCGCATTGCGGTGCTTTGTTTTTTGCATGTGTAATTTGTCGAATATTTCTTTAGCTCTATCCAACGGATCAACAAAAGCGTTTTTGCTTTCAACAAAAATTCTTACTTCTCCGCTGGTTTCTTTTTCCGCTGCTGTAATGGCATCTACGATTACTTTCTGTTCAGCATCAGAAAAAAAAGCTTTCTTTTTAAAAAGAGGAAATAGTCCCATAGTTAATTATTAAAATTTTATTTCTACAGATTTATCAGCGCCGGCATCAGCCTGAAAACCATCTTTAGGTTGAAAGCCGGTTATGCCTGCAACTATACTTGTAGGAAAGCTTCTTACACTACTTGTATAATCCGCAATTGCTGCATTAAAATCTTTTCGTGCAAACTTTATTCTTCTTTCTGTTCCTTCTAATTGTACCTGTAAGCCTTTAAATGCATCCGTGCTTTTAAGTTCGGGATATTTTTCAATGGTAACCAGCAACTTATTTGACGAAGCAGCCAGCGCATCCTGTGCAGCAGCTTGTTGATTGTATGAATCAGCATTAATACCAGTTACATTAATAGATGCAGCTTTTGATCTTGCTTCTGTGACTTCAACCAATGTACTTTGTTCATAGTTTGTTGATCCTTTCACAACATTTACAAGGCTGGGAATTAGATCCATTCTTCTTTGATAAGCATTCTGAACTTCGCTCCATTCATTCTTCACCTTCTCATCTTTTTTTACAAGTGAGTTATAGGTTATAATAAACCATCCCGCTACAAGAATTACGATTGCTACAATTATATAACTTTTCTTCATCGTTATGTAAGATTAGAAATTAACTGTAGGAGCTTTTTCTGCACCTTCATCTGCTTTAAATCCTTCTTTTTCATGATAGCCAGCAAAACCTGCTATAATGTTAGTAGGGAAAGATCTTACCTGAACATTATAACTAAGCACAGCATCATTAAAGGCTTTTCTAGAAGTCTTGATATTATTTTCTATACTTTCCAACGAGCTTTGTAATTGTTTGAAATTGTCGGTTGCTTTTAATGTAGGATAGTTTTCTACTGTTGCTAACAAACGACTTAATGAACCGCTTAATTGTCCTTGTGCAGCCTGAAATTGAGCCACTTTATCTGGAGTAAGATTATTAGCATCGATATTTACACTTGTTGCTTTGGCTCTTGCCTCAACAACATCTGTCAATGTTTTTTGTTCGAAATTTGCAGCGCCTTTTACGGTGTTTACCAAATTGCCAACAAGGTCAGAACGGTTTTGATATTCTGCTTGTACATCGTTCCATGCTTTTTTTACACCTTGATCCTGGCTAACTAATCCGTTATAACCATTGCAACCCCAAAATAAGATGATTACTAAAAGGCCTAAAACGACCCATAATACTGGATTTTTCATTGTATGTATTGTTTATAAGATTAAATATAATGCTTTTACTAATATCAAATAAAGTGCCTTGCTCCAATTACCATCTAATTCTGACAAAATTGCCTATCTCAAATAGCGCCAAATAAAAATGTCACAGTTTTGCTGTGACATTTTATGCAAAAATAATATAGAAGCTTATTTAAGCGCTGCGATACCAGGCAATGTTTTGCCTTCGAAGTATTCTAACATGGCACCACCACCTGTTGATACATAGCTAACTTTATCAGCTAAATGAAACTGGTTGACAGCTGCTACGCTATCACCACCACCAACCAAACTAAAAGCACCTTTAGCAGTTGCTGCAGCTACAGACAACGCGATTGATTTAGTTCCGTTCTGGAATTTTTCCATTTCAAAAACACCCATCGGACCGTTCCATAAAATTGTTTTGCTGTTCTTGATCACATCACTAAAAGCTGTTACTGCTTTAGCGCCTATATCCAATCCCATCCAACCTTTCTCGATATTGTTGTTGTCAACTATTTTAGTGTTGGCATCTGCTGCAAATTTATCAGCAACAACGCTATCTTCGGGCAACCATATTTTTACGCCTTTTGCTTTCGCTTTCGCAAGAATATCATTTGCAAGATCTAATTTATCTAATTCGCATAAACTGCTTCCTATTTCATTGCCTTGTGCTTTTAAGAAAGTGTATGCCATACCACCACCGATGATAATGTTATTAGCTCTTTGTAATAAATTTTCGATGATTAATATTTTGTCTGAAACCTTTGCACCGCCTATGATTGCAGTGAAAGGACTTTCAGCATCATGCAAAACTTTTTCTGCACTGGTTACTTCGCCTTCCATCAACAGACCAAACATTTTTTTATCTGCTGGAAAGAATTTTGCGATAACAGCTGTTGAAGCATGTGCTCTGTGTGCTGTACCAAACGCATCGTTCACATATACATCACCTAGTTTGCTTAATTTTTCTGCAAAGCCTTCATCGCCTTTTTCTTCTTCTTTGTAGAAACGAAGATTTTCTAATAACAATACATGTCCCGGTTGTAATGCTGCTGATTTTTTTACGGCTTGTTCGCCGATGCAATCATCAGCAAATAAAACAGGTGTTCCTAATAATTTAGAAAGATGAGGCACTAAATGGTGTAAAGAATATTTATCCGTAGGACCATCTTTTGGTCTACCGAAATGGCTCATTAAAATTACACTGCCACCATCGGCTAATATTTTTTTAATAGTTGGTATAGCAGCTGTCATTCTTGTATCATCAGTGATATGAAATGTATCATCTAACGGAACGTTGAAATCTACGCGTATAAGGGCTTTCTGGCCTTTAAAATTGTGTTTTGCAAATTTGCTCATGGTTATTGTATTATCTTTTATTCTTTTAAAATTTACGCTAAAATAGACAACAAAAAAACCGCAAACAAGAAAACTTATTTGCGGTTAATATGATTGCATTGATCAATTATTATTGAATTTTTCCTGCAAAGAAATGAACAGTACGTACCAATTGAGATACATAGCTATTTTCATTATCATACCAGCTAACAGTTTTAACCAATTGTTTATCACCAACAGTTAATACTTTAGTTTGAGTTGCATCAAATAGAGAACCAAATGTGCTACCGATAATATCAGTGCTAACGATCTCGTCTACATTGTAACCGAAACTTTCGTTGCTTGCTGCTTTCATAGCTGCATTGATTTCATCAACAGTTACTGTTTTATTTAATACACTCACTAATTCAGTTAATGAACCCGTGATAGTTGGAACGCGTTGTGCACTACCATCTAATTTACCTTTCAATTCAGGTAATACTAAACCAATTGCTTTAGCAGCGCCTGTTGAATTAGGAACAATATTAGCAGCAGCAGCTCTTGCACGGCGAAGATCACCTTTTGGATGAGGAGCATCCAATGTGTTCTGATCGTTCGTGTAGGCGTGTATGGTAGTCATAATTCCTTGTACGATACCGAATTTATCATTTAAAACTTTAGCCATTGGAGCTAAACAGTTAGTTGTACAACTTGCACAGCTAATGATTGTTTCAGAACCATCTAAAATTTCGTGGTTAACATTAAACACAACTGTTTTTAAATCACCAGTTGCGGGAGCAGAGATAACTACTTTCTTAGCACCGGCAGTGATGTGTTTAGAAGCAGTGTCTTTATCGGTAAAGAAGCCAGTACTTTCAATAACTACATCGACATTATGTGTTCCCCAAGGAATTTGTGACGGGTCTCTTTGTGCGTATATTTTAACTTCATGACCGTCAACAACGATTGAGTTTTCAGTTGAAGTTACTTTTTGATCGAAACGACCCTGTGCGCTATCATATTTTAACAAGTGTGCCAATACTGCAGGACTTGTAAGATCATTAATTGCTACTACTTCAATGCCTTTCATATTGTATATCTGACGAAATACTAAACGGCCAATGCGACCAAAACCGTTGATGGCAACTTTTACTGTACTCATGTGTTAAAGGTTGTTTTTATAAATTAAAAAAGTGGACACAAATATACGAAGGATTAGAGTAAAAAAAAAGCCTATTCCATAGTGGAACAGGCTTAAAACGAGGTTTATTAACTATTTTATATTGCGGCTAGCTATATTATTGGGCCGGGGCAGGAGTTACTACCGGTATATGCTTATATAGTGCGGAATCAACAGGTCCATTGATCTGCCATTTATCGAATGTTGTTGAACCGCCTCCACCATTTTCACCACTGGTAGTTTTTGTTACAATGGTATGTGGAAACTGTATGCCATCAACAGCATCATAATCTTTATACAGCGTTATTATTGGAGCGTTCGGGTCTTTTTTACTACTTGAACCAAACATACCACAGCTTGTTTGTGAAGATTGAACAAGCAGGTTTGATTTTGTATCTATCCAGTAAAAAATAATTTTACCTGCATGAGTAGTTAGTTTTATTTTATAGCAGGAATCGCCATCCAAAAAATCCTTACCAACTAACTCAGCTGTATGCCCTTTTGCAGTATAATCGACTAATGGTCCTACAATATCAAGATCAGTCTGCATTCCGGCAACTGCATCAGGAGGCAATGGGAGTGGGTTTGGAGAGCGAAATGGAACATACACCCATGCTTGAGTTGGTGTAACCAATGAAAATCCGTTTTGTGTACCCATTTCAAAATCGATCCTGCTTAATTTGTTTTGTTCTTTAGTAACTTTCACAACATGATCGGTACCCATCATTTCTCTGATACCTTCCATATAAATTGTTTTTACAGACAATAACTTACTCTTTCCGCCACGGGCACTTATATATTTAGCAATAACATCATCTACGGTTTGCGCCGATGAAAATTGTACGGCAACCAGAAACATTACCAGCAATCCTAAAGGAATTAAATTTTTCATTTTCATATTTTTAAGTGTAACAATCTGGTTCAAATTTATGCTATAAATATTATTTACATTTTCCTTTTATAAAGTATCTTCAATACGGTCTAAAAATATAAGTATGATTCAAAAGATTAGTGGAAATATAGTAGATATTTTTAATAAAGATATTTTTTACGGGGAGATTGAGGTAAAAGATAGTAAAATATTAGCTATCAATAAGTTAGATATTGCTTTTAAAGATCAGTCATATATTCTTCCAGGTTTTACTGATGCGCATGTTCATATAGAAAGTTCTATGCTGGTACCTAGTGAATTTGCAAAATTAGCTGTGGTACATGGAACAGTTAGCACTATTAGTGACCCGCATGAAATTGCGAATGTTTGTGGAATGGAAGGAGTAACATTTATGATTGACAATGGGAAAACGGTTCCTTTTAAGTTCAATTTTGGTGCACCAAGTTGTGTACCGGCAACAATATTTGAAACTGCGGGTGCAGTATTGAATGCCGAAGACATAGATCAATTATTGCAAAAAGATGAGATAAAATACCTGAGTGAAATGATGAATTTTCCAGGTGTTTTATTTGGTGATAAAGAAGTATTGCAAAAAATTGCTGCTGCAAAAAAATATAATAAACCTGTTGATGGGCATGCACCGGGATTAAGAGGTGAGCAAGCAAAAAAATATATCGATGCTGGCATGAGCACTGATCATGAATGCTTTACTGCTGAAGAAGCATTGGATAAATTAAAATACGGCATGAAGATCTTGATACGTGAAGGGAGTGCTGCAAAAAATTTCGAAGCATTGATCGGTCTGATGCATGAACATTATGAAATGATGATGTTTTGTAGCGATGATAAACATCCCGATAGTTTGGTGGAAGGACATATCAATCAACTATGCGCAAGAGCTATTGTAAAAGGAGTTGATCTGTTTAAGGTATTGCAATCAGCCTGTATCAATCCTGTGTTACATTATAATACAGGTGTTGGTTTGCTAAGGGTAGGAGATAATGCAGATTTTATTGTTGCCGAAGACCTGACAAATTTTAAAATTATTCAAACTTATATCAATGGCGAGTTAGTGGCGGTAAATGGAAGATCATTGATCATCAGTCAGCAATCAAAAATTATTAATCAGTTTAGTTGTGATGAAAAGATACCGGCTGATTTTAAAATCAAAAGTGGTGCATCTTCAATTGATGTTATCGAAGCTTTAGACGGTCAACTGATCACTAACAAATTAAGTGTTCAACCAAAAATAATTAATGGTGAAATTGTAACGGACGTGGCCAATGACATTTTAAAAATTGTTGTTGTTAACCGTTATAAAAATGCACCGATAGCAAAAGCATTTATAAAAAATTTCGGTCTAAAACAAGGAGCCATTGCATCAACAGTAGCGCATGATAGTCATAATATTATTGCTGTTGGGGTTGATGATGAAAGCATTTGCAAAGCGGTAAATCTTGTTATTAAAGAGCAAGGTGGTGTTAGCGCAGTTGGTAAATCTTCATCATTAACATTAGGATTACCCGTTGCCGGATTAATGAGTAATGATGCCGGCTATAAAGTAGCGGCTGCATATACCGCAATTGATAAAATGGTGAAAGAAGAATTAGGCTCAACACTTGCTTCGCCATTTATGACACTTTCTTTTATGGCACTATTGGTGATACCTCATTTAAAACTGAGTGATCTTGGATTATTTGATGGAGACAACTTTAAATTAGCCAATTAGCGGATGTGCTAATTATTCAAAAGCTATTATCTTTGCCCGATGTTATCAATTAGTCAGAGGGGAAAGCTTATGCCTCCGTCCCCTATTCGTAAGTTAGTGCCGTTTGCTGAAGCTGCTAAAAAGAAAGGAACAATAGTTTACCACTTAAATATAGGCCAGCCGGATATAGAGACACCTAAAGCTGTTATGGAAGCCGTGCGCGATAACCATATCAGGGTTCTAGAATATAGCCATAGTGCGGGTAATGAAAGCTATCGTAAAAAATTAGTAGAATATTATAGCCGCGTAGGTATTCACGTTAATACGGATCAAATTATTGTTACCACTGGTGCAAGTGAAGCTATTCTATTTGGTTTTTTAGCATGTTTTGATCCTGAAGATGAAATAATTATTCCGGAGCCTTTCTACGCAAACTATCATGCGTTTGCAGTTTCAACAGGCGTTAAAGTGGTGCCTGTAAATTCTTCAATAGAAACAGGCTTTGCATTGCCGTCGATCGCTGAGATAGAAAAAATGATCACACCACGAACCAAAGCTATATTGATCTGTAATCCGAATAACCCTACCGGTTACGTGTACACGGAACAAGAAATGCTGGAACTACGTGAGTTGATCATTCGTCATAATTTGTATTTGTTTTCTGATGAAGCATATCGTGAGTTTTGTTATGAAGCGAAACATTTTAGTGCGATGTATTTGAAAGATGTAGATAATCATGTTATATTAATTGATAGTATCAGTAAACGTTACAGTGCTTGTGGCGCAAGGCTCGGAGCTTTCATCACAAAAAACAAAACAGTACTGGATGCGATCATGAAATTTGCACAGGCAAGATTAAGTCCGCCAAGCTTTGCGCAATTAGCAGGCGAAGCTGCTGCTGATCTTCCGGAAGATTATTTTAATACTACCAAGACAGAATATAAAAAACGCCGTGACCTGATTGTAAAAAGATTAAACAATATTAAAGGAGTGGTGTGTGCTAAACCCGGCGGGGCGTTCTATGTAATTGCGAAACTACCAATTGATGATTGTGAAGAGTTTTGCAAATGGCTATTAAAAGATTTTAGTTACAATAACCAGACAGTGATGTTGGCACCTGCCACAGGTTTTTACGAAACCAAGGGCTTGGGTAAACAGGAAGTTCGTTTGGCTTATGTATTAAATTGTGATCATATTAACGCTGCAATGGATTGCTTGGAGAAGGCGCTGGAGGTTTATCCTGGTAAGAAGTAAGCTTGGGATATTTGTCTGAATTGTTTTTTTGGGATTACCGGATTTAATATTCGCTAATCTAAAAATCCTTTAATTTGACGAACCGCAATTCAGACAAAAAGATAAGCACAATAAAAAAAGGATGACTCGATAAGAATCA
>DATHNB010000200.1:0-2539 GCA_035486495.1 Ferruginibacter sp.
AATTTAATTTTTCTTTTTAATTTGAAAGAGCAGCCAGAAACAATTGTTTACAGGTCACTTTCTCCGATTCTCTATATAATCGGGCTACAAAAATACGTAATTCCCCTAAACCAGACAAACTTTGAATAAATAAAATAACCATTTTCAAAAATACCATGCTTTTAAACCCTAAAAGCCTTATTCTGCAATCCAAAAGTAGCATCAAAGGTTCTATAAATGAAGGAATGGTTTAACAATTAAAGACACATAATACACTCATTACCAATAAATATCAGATTACTAACGCCATTTATTCCATCCATGTTCCTCATTTATTCATTTTTTCATTTGCTACTTAGTATATTCGTTTTTTAATCAAAGATCATGGCGGAAAAGAACCTCATTTTAACCAAGAAACAGATTCAGCAACGAATTAAGCGTCTGGCATACGAAATTCTGGAACATAATTTCAAGGAAAAAGAAATCGTTTTTGCCGGCATTTACGATAAAGGGTATGCCTTTGCCAAACTTCTTGAAAAAGAATTAAAAACAATTTCTGGCATTCAAACAACTCTTGTTAAAGTTACGCTGGATAAACTATCCCCTTCTCAGAGTGAGGTAACGCTTGATGTGGATATGAAATCTTTGAAAAATAAACCTGTTATCCTGGTTGATGATGTATTAAATACAGGCCGTACCATAGCTTATAGTTTAAAGCCTTTTTTAAATATTAATATTAAAAAAATACAGACCGCATTCATGGTAAACCGTGGACATCATACATTCCCGATCTCTGCTGATTTTGTTGGATATACGATGGCTACTACCTTAAAAGAACATGTAGAAGTTGATTTGTCTTCGAAAGAAATGGGAGTATATATTAGTTGAGTTTTATTATAAGTAAATCGCTTAAAAGCTTTCATTAACCACTCTTAGGAGTAGATATCACCATAATTAGTAGTAGTAGTGCTGCTAATTATGGTGAATTCGCTATAATTAAAAAAGATCTGTTAAAATATGTAGCAAAATGACAATGAAAAAAAGTAAGGTAAAGTTGTCGGATATAAACGAAGCGGAGTATGGTGAAATACTTCGGCAGGCACTTGTTGAAATCCGCACAGCCCGTACGTTCATTGCCAGACAAGTTAATAGTGCCGCCAATTCCGTTTATTGGAATCTAGGTAAATTACTCTTCGAAAAACAACTGGAAGAAGGCTATGGTAGTGGCGTAGTGAAACAATTATCAGTTGATTTGAAAAATGAGTTTCCTGATATGGGACTATCCCCACGTAATTTGTGGAATATGAAACGCTTTTATGAACGGTATTATCAAGCCGATACAAAACTGCAACGCTGCGTAGCAGTTTTACCATGGCGGCATAATTTACTGCTTTTAGAAAAAACAACCAGTGATCAGGAAGTAGAATTCTATGCAAATGAAAGCTTAACAAAAGGTTGGTCCAGAGACTTGTTGCTTAATGCTATCAAAATGAATAGCTACAACCAAGCACACCTGCAAATCAAAACACACAATTTTGATAATACATTACCCGAAGCCCATGCCACTTATGCCAATGAAGTATTCAGAAGCTCTTATAATTTGGGATTTTTAGGCATTACTGAGCCAATGAAAGAATTGGAATTGGAAAATAGATTAATAGCCAAAATCAGAGCTTTTATATTAGAATTAGGTAAAGGATTTAGCTTTATTGGCAACCAATACAGGCTGGAGTATAACAATACAGAGTACTTTGTAGATATGCTTTTTTACCATCGAGGATTACAATCGTTGGTGGCTATTGAACTAAAAATTGGAAGCTTTAAAGCCGAATATGTTGGCAAAATGAATCTGTATCTTTCCTTACTTGACCGCTTTGAAAAAGGAGAAAACGAGAACCAATCTATTGGTATCATTCTTTGTGCTGATAAAGATCACTTAGATGTAGAAATAGCCTTGCAAGATATTAATAAGCCGATTGGTGTAGCTGAGTATCATTTATTACTTCCTAAAGATGCATTACAAACGTTACTTTTGGAAGAAATTAAAGCCATTGAACAAGAAATGGATAATAGTCAGAATCATGATGTGTAATTAAATAGCCCTACTTTTAGGGGGATCAAATTCGTCCCCCTTTTGAAGGAAACAGTTAGTAATGCGTTTACAATGAGTCCTTCCTGATGGGTTGAACTGACTGGTGCAATTGGCATCATAACGAAAAGTGGTGCTGGTGGAGGAATTCACCTTGTTTATCCGTAGAGTTCCGCAGGACTCTACAGATAATGTAATTTAACTTAGTTGATAACCCATGGAAAAAATAAAAGATTGGAAAGACATAATTGACAACTTGAGACAGTTCACATACATTGTTAAACAAGATAAAACAAGAGTACTTAATAGGTTTTCAAGTTTCTATCATTGGTATTATTTCCCCAAAGATGATTCATTTGCGCCTAGTAAATTTTTAGGCTACAAAGACACTACTATTCAAAATTATCATGGAAGTGGTTCTGGAAGCGAAACCCAAATTGTGCTCGGTAAGTTCTTCGATAAACTACCAAA
>DATHNB010000201.1:0-10301 GCA_035486495.1 Ferruginibacter sp.
TCCATTGCTGAAGAATGTTGACCCGTTTACAAAAATAGATAAAAAAGCGGAGGGTGTAGTTATACTTGCAAGATCTTCTCCTCTAAAAATATATACTTTACCTGCGCTAACATTCGCGCTATCAGGCAATCCGCTAACAGCAGTAGAATATACATCACCGGGAGCTCCCACAATAATATCATTTTTACTATCGCCAATAACATTGCCGCCTGCAATACTGAAACCGAATAATGCACTAGTTACGGGAACTGTAGCACGTAAGATTCTATCAGGAGTAACCGATAATCCACTCGGAGATCCAAAATATACAAATACAGCACCGGCGCTTACAATGGTGGTAGCTCCAACAATATTAATTGCGCCGGGAGCGCCAATCGCTACATCATCATATCCATCTCCATTCACATCACCAACACCTTCAACACTATAACCAAGCATAGCATTGTCTTTTAATGTAAGATTTGTTAATAATGCAGGAAGCAAAGTATCTCCTGCAGAAGCTGTCCATTCAGGAGTATGAGAAAGTGGATCGATGGTAATAGGGTACACAGCCTTTTTATCATTAACGATCAATTGCAATGTGTTACCATTTAGTTGCATGGAAGCTGTTAAAGGTGTTTTGTTCGCGTCCCAAACACTTAACTCATCGTATGATAGCATTGTTTTGTGAGAATGTGTATCAATAAATTCCAGGTTGTTGTTTCCGTAAAGTTTTGGAGCCAGGGTTCCTGATATTTTTAAAGACACTTGCAAATATTGATCACCTGCCAGCTTATTATTGATGATAAAATTTTGCCTTAATCCTTTTTCATTATTAATGTACTCAACAGAAAAATCATTGTATGTGTATTTTAAATATTTTTCTTTTGTTGTAATTGCGGGAATTTTACATTGTAATTTTCTTATATCACTTGTATCATTTTCATTTTTGCTGATTTGTACAAGTTCTAAGGAAGTGTTCCATGAAGAAGTATTTGTTGATGAATTGAACTGTATTTGTTGTACCGTAAGTTTATTTTTTTTTATAGAAAATCCTGTTTTCTGTTTTCTATTTGCTGTGGCAAAAACATTACCCGGCATTTGTTTAAAATAATATTCTGATTCAATTAAATATTGTTCAGCATTATTTATCCAATTTGCATCAGCCTTATTAGGCAACGTATTATGTTTTGGATTTCCCAAAGTCATTTGCGTATTATCTTGTGCAAGGCTTACAGTATAGGGGAAAATGGAGATTATTGTAAGCCCCAAGATGGGTAGAAAGTTTTTCATAGTAGTAGTTTTTAAGTTACAGTTATAGGTTATAGGACAGATTCTACAGTAGCAACGTATAATTAGTTACTTTAGTTTGATAGGTCAAATAGAATTAATATTGAATGTTTTATTTTTTTGCACACAATAATTTTAATACATTTATAATCAATTGCTTGTAGTGTTTTTTGCTAATATGTTCAAGGAAAAAACGAGAAATAATGTTGTTTTTCTTCCACATATTATCCACATTATTTATTGTTAAAAGAGGCTTGTTAAGATAGATTGTATTCATTTTTCATCCAATTTATTTGTGTTTTAATAGATGATTGATGAAGAAAAAGTGATCAGAATTCGATAAGAGAGAACAGCTAATCGACGACATACAACTACGATTCTTATTTCTTTTTTATACATTTGATTCATCTTATACACGATTATAAAATCTACTTATGTATGCTATATGCAAAATTTGTATCAGAAAAAAGATAATGGGAAATTTATAATATCACTAGACTTGGAATTATTTTGGGGTGTAAGAGATGTTAGAACAATTCAGGAATATGGCAACAATATCCAGGGAGTTCATACTGTAATTCCAAGATTGCTGGAGATTTTCGAAAAATATAAAATAAGAGCAACTTTTTCAATTGTGGGTCTCTTATTTTTTGAAAATAAAAAAGAGTTAATCAAAAATTTACCCTCAAAATTTCCTACATATATTGATGAGAATTTGTCTCCTTATGTAGGATATATCAATACAATAGGAGAGGATCATACAACTGATCTTTATCATTATGCTCCCCAATTAATTAAGTTGATAAAAGAATATCCCACACAAGAAATTGGAACACATACTTTCTCGCATTATTATTGTTTGGAACGAGGACAAAATGTTGATGATTTTGTAGAAGACATAATCGCCGCTAAAAGAGTTGCGGACAATTATGGAATTCAACTACAGTCCCTGATTTTTCCTAGAAATCAATTTAATGAAGAGTATTTAAAGGCCTGTATAGATCTAGGTATAATTTGTATAAGGGGTAATGAGCAGTCTTGGATATATCAAGCAAGAGGCCGGGAAAAAGAAAGTCAATTTCGAAGAGCTGTGAGATTGGTAGATTCATACATAAATATATCGGGTCATAATTGTTATACTGATGAGTATTTAAAAAGTTCAATGCCTACAAACATTCCATCAAGCCGGTTTTTACGTCCGTTTTCAAAAAAGATAGCTTTTCTGGATTCTTTTCGTTTGAACAGAATAAAAAATGGAATGACCTATGCTGCAAAAAACAGTATGACTTACCACTTATGGTGGCATCCTCATAATTTTGGAATTAATCAGAATGAAAATTTTATTTTCTTAGAAAAAATACTTGTACATTATCAACAATTGAATCAGAAATATAATTTTGAAAGCTATACGATGTCTGAGTTATCTAAATTATTAAATAGCTAATTAATGGAGTCTCAGTTTACGATAGAGAAAATAACAAAAAGTGATCTATTAGAAGTTACAGTTTTAGCTTCAAATAATGGAGGGGGTAAAAAATTTACTAAAGAATTTATTGAAAATTGGTATTTTAACAACCCATCAAATTCTGCATCACTTTGTAAAGTTGTTAGTAATGAAGGGCAGATTGAAGGCTATGCAACTACTAATAACTTTATGTTTACTATAGAAGGAAAGTCGCTATTGGTAGCAATGCCTCAAAATGTTTTAACTTCTATTAAGGTAAGAGGGAAAGGTTTATTCAATAAACTTTATTTCAAAACAGAATCAGATAACTTAAATGAAAATAAAGCAGACTGTTTTTTAACCTTTACAAATAAATTAAGTACATCTATTTTTTTAAATAAGTTCGCTTATATAAGAGGGAAATGTCCTGATCTTTTATTTACGTCATTTAATTTTTTCGATCTTTTTTCACGACACAAATTCGTAAGATTATCCTCTGTTGATGATGTCCCTTTTAGCTCCATTTATCACTTTGACAATGCCATGCAAAAAAATGATACTCATTTTAAATGGCGATATAAATTATATTCAAAAGAAGATCTTCATATAGTTGAAGTAAAAGAGAGTGATAAAATAATAGGATATCTGTTTCTAAAAGTTGAACAGAAAAAAGGGATAAAGTTTTTAATGTTGATGGATGTTGTTTGTGAGGGACAGGATTATTATAATAAGATCATAGAAGCCGGGTTTGCATACTCAACTAAAAATTTCTTTATAGGGCTGTTGATGTTTGATAGCACATTCAAGATTAAAAAAAGAATTTTTAGATTAAGAATAAAGAACAGGCTTAACTTTTTAGTTAAAGGCAAAACAATGGAGGATACTAATCAATTAAGTAAGATAAATTTCAACTTCTTTTTTGGTGATTTAGATATGGTATAGTGCCAGGGAGGTATAGTAATGAATGGATTAAAATAAAAAGAGTTTTAAATTAATGTCTCCTTTAAAATATAGAGGGTAGTTGATGAGATGCTAAAAAGAAAGGGATGTGAAAACATCCCTTTGATAATTGTCTAAGTAGATTGAACTAAAATCTAACCTTCTTTATATTTAATTAGTGCGATCTTTTAAAAGGAGAGAACTGTAGAAACAGTTCTCGACGATATAAATTTATTTACCCCGATTGGATATGAAGCACAATGTCTGTCATAATTAATTATCATCAATAAGGAAATCCACAGAACATTTTGTTGTTTTTCTTCGATAAAAAGAGAACCGTAGAAACGATTCTCTTTAATCTGTATTTCCAATACCTAACCGATGAATTAACGATTTTATTATTAGTTTATTTTAATGCAAAAAAAGAACTGTAAAAAAGTTAAATAGATAAAATTATAAACGCTTTTAAATATTTTACTATAGTTCTTTGTATGCACATAAAAAAGGGCTGTAAAAACAGCCCTCGTAATTGTCTTTAAATAATCCCTAATAATTAAACTAACTAGTTTAATATTTAACGCAATATCAACTTTAATTGGTTGTGAAAAATGGGAAAAACAACAGAATGATAAGAGGGTTTTCTCATCTCACTATTCACGAGTGATTATTTTTGAGGCAAAGTCTGCTGCTACAATAATGGTAATAATAATTATAATAAGCATGTCGTTAGTTCGTTAAGTTAGTACCTATATAACGGTATAGCAGACCGTGTTATTATATACATATCAGGATCTAACTAATTACTTATTATATATACAAATACAGTACTGTGTCTAATAGTTAAATAGGATAGGTAAATAAATTATTATAGGTAGCCATGCTTTTGTTATATGCCTTATTTATATATATTCAAAAAAACAAAGGGCTGTAGAAACAGCCCTTTGTTTTTTATAAGAATCCGCGTTATTGTTATTTATATCGTTGCAAATTAAGTGCCTAAAATAACAATAGAAATTATTGATTTTCGATGGTAACCTTTATTGTATTCTTATTAGGAGCTATTATTTGTATGATATATATTCCAGGGTTAACGTTCTTGCCAAAAGAAATAGCTACAGGGTCATTGTTAGATCCATAGTATTTCGTTTCTCTTAATATGGTATTCCCCGATAGGTCAAATATCTTTATTTCATAATTGCCAGCAGGCCAGCCTGTCAAATCTATACTTACTATACCATTGGTTACAGGGTTTGGGTATACTTTCACAAATGATGCAATAACGGAGTCTGCTGTGATTGGGGTAATATCTTCACTTAAAAACACCGAAGTAATATTAGATGTGTCTTGTGGTAATAAATTCTTATCTACAGCATAAACACGATAGTAATTATTGCCATTTACGGTATTCGTGTCTATCCAATTATATATAAAGCTAGAAGTATCCGCTGTTGCAAGTAATGTATCTGCTACTGTAAAATCTGTTCCATTACTAGATCGTTCAACTATATATTCTTTTATGTTTGATTGGTTACTTATTCTCCATTGTAGATCAATATTTTTATTTTGTGTTGTGGCTTTTATATTAGTGTAGGCTACATTACCAGGGGTAGCTTTGAATATTATAGTAAAACGATTTGATACATAGCTTGCAGGATCAGATGTTATAGTAAAGTTTATATTAACAGATGTGTCTCCTAAAAGGATTGGTGTAGAAATATTTGTATACGAATCAATAAGAAATGCATTAAGATCTGGACGAGTAAAATTTGTTGTTTGAATGATAAATTGATAAGGCTGCGATCGTATTAATTTGCCTATACTTAAATTAATAGTATCACCTGCTTTAGCAAGTGGACTTCTTTCAATGGACAGGTATTGATTATAATTAAAAATTGCTACTGTTTGACTTAAATTAAATAGTTTTCCAATGTCTTCACTCCAGTTTAAGGTATCCTTATAAGTACTACCAAATATATTTAACACCCCATCTGCCAAATAGGTTATCACATGTGCAGTGTCCGTTCCATATAACGTGGTGCGTAATGAAATCTCTGGCTGAGATAAAACACTACCAGGGCTGAATAGGTAAAAATGATTATGAGTGTAGATATTTTTATCTGATTTATTTATTTGAACTGAATTTATTCCTGTTCTATTTGCAGAAAAGGACTTTGTCGATAAGATCGCAAAACATAATACTACTGCTATCGACAACAAGAATTTTCTAAAATACTTTTCTTGGTTTGTTGTGTTTTCAGATCTTAAGTATGATTGTACATTATTAAACATAGTATACAATGGAGTAAAAATAGTTCTCATAATTATAGATTTATTTTTTAGAAAGTTAGATGATATGGCATTAATGGAAAGAGGAAAAACAACTTATGTTTAGAGATTTTCCTTTAAGCTCTTACAACTTAAACACTCAAAATAAAATAAGGGTCCATTTAACTGAAATACTTTGTGGTATTGTGGGAGTTGATGGGCGTAGCATATACCATAGCCAATGAGCCATTTTATAAATACCCTTGTATTACGGCAAAGGATAATTCGGCAGCTAAATCAAATTTATGTTGCAGTAAATATTGTAAGAATTCTTATTTTGTTAGGTTAACTTAGAATGTTTGTCCAAGTTTAAATAATGGCAGATACATTGCAATTAAAATAGTACCTACGATTCCTCCTAAAACAACTATAATAAGCGGCTCCATAAATTTGCTTAATAAAGTTGTTTGATATTCTATCTCATCTGAATATTGTTCAGAGATCTTTTTAAAAAAAAGATCTAACTGATTTACTTCTTCGCCAACTTTTATTAAAGAGATCATTTTTTTTGGATAGATTGAATGAAAGCCAAGGCTCTTATTAAGAGAAATACCTGACAATACATTTTCTTCTACTTCTGATAGAGATTTTTCGATAGGATAAAAACCTACCATTTGTTTTACTAGCTGTATAGACTGCAGCATAGGAATTTTAGATCCAATCAATAATTCCATAGTATTTGCAAATCTGGCAAGATAAATTTTCCTGATTATATCACCTATTAGAGGAATTCGAATAAGTGTTTTGGAAGATAATTCCCGAAACCAGGTCTTTTTTCGTTGAGTAATTATGAATGTAATGAAGATCATTGTTGCCAAGAATATTATAGGTCCGAAAGTCTTGACATAATTTGATATGCTTAAAACCAGCCTGGTTATAAAAGGTAATTCTCCGCCAAATCTTTTTAGTATATCGGCAAACATTGGAACAACATAAGCCATCATAAAAGAAACAGCTCCAATTGCTACTGACATTACAAGTACTGGATATGTGAGTGCGCCAATTATTTGTCTTTTTTGATTAATTTTCTTTTTATAATAATTAGCTAATTCTGTTAAAACAATAGTTATTTTACCAGTTTCCTCGCCGATTTGAACACTGAAATATTCGTATGTGGTAAATAAGTCACTAGCCTTCATTGTAGCAGAAAGCGTAGAGCCAGTAATTACTTGTTGTAAAAGATTCGCAAATATGGGGCGATATTTTTTTTGGGGTTGTTCATTTGTTATTAATTCCAGCGAAGCTCTGATATCTACACCTGCAGCGAGTAAGGTACTTAATTCAAGATAAAAACTTTCTTTCACCTTGTCAGGTAAATCACTCCCAAAAATTTTGATATCCTTATTTAATATCGTCCAAAATCCAGAAGTCTCATTTGCTGATTTTATTTTTTTATCAGGAACTTGAGATTGCTTTTGTTTGGATATATTCCTTATGTCGATTGATTCATTCATGTTGTAATTGTTCGCCCTGCATTAATTCTTTCGAAGAATATTTTTTTGTAATTGAAAAAGGAAAAAGCTGTTTATTTAATGTTGTATTGAATGTTATTTCTTTAATTAAATTTAAACTGTCATTTACATATTGTATATCAGCTATATCTCCCCTAATTCTAAAAGTATCAATATTACCATTTAATCCTCTCATTATAGTGCTGTCAACTATTAAATAATAAATAACGGTACTATCAGATTTTAATATAAGATGTTTATTGTCGATAGTATCTTTTATCAAATTGGCTCTGTCAAAATCTCTTTGTAGAGTTGTTGACAGTAAATAATATTCATTTATATTAATAGAATTGGTATGGTATTTATTGAATTGATTATTAAGTAGAAAATAAGAGTAGTATCCAAATGTAATAATTATAGAGCTGATCATCATGGTGATGATCAGCTCTATAATTGTAAAAGAAGATATTTTTTTCAATGTCAGCTTGTTTATTTTGTTGATATTAATTGCTGCCAGTCGCTTAAAAGTTTATTATTTTGATCAAAAATATAAAAATGAATCATCGTCATGTTTTTGAGATTATCCATAGCTGTTACTTCTCTTTTTACTCTATAGCCATTTATTTCTTCTTCATCAGTAAAAAAAAGCTTTTGCTCTTCAGTTTTTATGGCATACGTTTTTAATATATTTTCTGCTGTCAGCTTTTGCATTGAAGTAGAACTCGCCGCCACCTTAACAAAAAGAGTGGTAGCTGTGCCAAAGATGGTAATAATAATAACCAAGGCAACTATTGTTTCCAGAATGGTATTTCCCCGTAGTCTATATATTTTTACTGTACCCATTGTGCTATTTTATTTGGCGCACTTATGTTAAAGATATGTGGCATTATAAAATATTTTGAAAGGCTATCTCTACTTATTTCTGCATCAACTAAATAATTTGTATAAACACTTGACGTGGAATTATATATAAAATAATTAGTTAGAACAGTTCCATATATAATGCCACTTAAATTGAGATAACCACTCGAATAAACTATTCCTTTAATTATAGTATTCTTGCCTATTTTTATTAGTGTTTTACTGATATCGTTATTTGTACAATAAGTTAATAGTGTTCCTTCAAACATACAATTTTCTCCAATGTTAATTGAGGGTTGAATAAGCGAAGGTATTTTTAAAATAGTCAAAGAGCTAGGATAAAAAAAATGACAATTATCTTTTACTACAATACTATCAGTAGCAACAGCTTGAACTGTACCCGAGAATGCATCATCAAATTTAATAATAGGGGCTGACAATAGCACATTGTTAAGAAATGCATTTGAACCAATTTCAATAGAAGAATCTGAAACAATCAATATATGTCCTTTTAAATTGCAAGATGAAAGTATAATAGGACCTGATTGATAAATTCTTATTGTCGAATCACTAAAAGATTGTTGCAGAGAATCGGGGATAACCGATAGTGTTCTTTCGGTTGCTTCTAACTGTTTAGATAAAGTAGATAAATGTTGAATTAATTGTGGATTAATTGGAGGCAGACTATCAGCACTGATTTTAATGTTGCCTTTTATTAATTGAGCAAAGCTGTATCCGCGTTGGTTAATAATAGAAGGTCTTAACCCTGCTGTTGGAAGGTAAGCGTTTCCCTCTAAAATAGTATTTCCTACCAGCGAAAGATATTCTTTATGTTCAGCCAGGTATAGACATTCGTCCGTATAATTATCCTTCATTTCCTGGCCGAAAAAAAAACGCTTAGCATTATTTTTTCCATTTGCAGATACTTTTAAAGACGCGAAAGAATATAGACCCCAATTGCCTTTCGTTATTAATGCTGTGTCATTACCAGTATTAAATAGGTCTACGATAGTATTTTGCTCATTGGTGGTAATTGAAGTATCAGCAATGGCTAAATTAATTGCTGATTGAAGATTCCTTTCTAATTTATTTTCAATGTTTACGTTACTGCGGATCTGAAAATTGTTATATTCTAACAATAGCAGGAGGGAGCAGATGATTCCAATGATTAAGGAAATAACGATGGTAATTAATAAGGAATTAGATGGGAGAGTATGAATCTTTTTATTAACAGCGTTACTTTTTTGCTTTTGCTGCATGTTGTATTCCGTGTTTATAAATTGTTTTTGTTTCTTTTCCATCAATATCAAAATCAATTACAGTGCCATTAAGTTTATCAGCTTTGTAATATGATGTTTGTTGTAAGTTCCCGTTTTCATAATAGGTTTCGGATAAACCGCTTTTCTCACCCTTTCTCCAATTAACGATGGTTCGTATTTTACCGCTGGGGTACCAGCTTTTCCATTCTTCACATTTAAGTCCGTTTTTAAAATATCCCCATTCATTAAGATTTTTATTTGGATAAGAAGATTTATAAATACCATCTAGAACCCATCCATCAAAGCCTCCGGTAGTGATTAAAATAGTATTAGTTTTAAACCAATAATAAGTTTTATCCGATTTCGCTTTACAAATATCCTTAGAATTGACAACATGAAATGTAGCAATAGTATCATCTCTGTTGATACTCCTGTAATTCAATTCGGTTATCTCTAATTTTTCATATTGGGCATGAGTTGTAGAATATAGTCCAACGAGAAAAGCGATAATAAAGAAGAAATGTTTCATCTCGTGTATTCAGATTAATTTGTTAGATATTTATTATACCTGCAATTTAGGGAATTTGTTTTTCTTATATAGTATATTAAAGTCATTACATAAACATTGTTTTTTTTTGTGAAAAATATTATTTTACTTTGACCAATTTTAATCGTTAACTAGAGAATGAAATTATTTTAGAATCTACCCAACCTTTTCCTAAAGCTGATAGTATATGTAAATATTGTTAGCTT
>DATHNB010000202.1:0-2242 GCA_035486495.1 Ferruginibacter sp.
GCAAATAGAAAAGTAATTCCACATAGTAGAACAGATACCCATATCAACGGACGCATAAAACGTAACAGCGATATTCCGGAAGATTTTATAGCAACTAATTCAAATCGCTCACCCAAATTACCAAACGTCATGATTGATGAAATAAGAATGGCAATAGGCATTGCAAGCGTTAATAATTCTGCGCTTGCTAAGGCTACGAATTTCATTATAGTGATAAAATCAAGTCCCTTACCTACAAGATCATCTACATATTTCCATAAAATTTGTAGCATTAATACAAATAAGCTGATAAAAAAAGTAACAGCAAACGGACCCAGGAAAGTTTTGAGAATAAGCTTATCTAATTTCTTTATCATACCGGAAAGGCAAATGAAAACGCCTGCTAAAAGTTTTAATTAATTACTTAATTTTCAATATGGTTGAAAAAGTAAAAATAACTCTTTCTGACAAAGAACAGGAATTGGTTAATAATACTGATTGGATTTTAACGAAATATGCGATCATTCAAAAGGTGTATGCAATATTCGGGGATCTACTGATACCAATGCAGCAAATCATAGCAAATGAAAAAGCTTCTTTGCCGCCGGCTGTAAATGCTCATTATCCCAAAATATCTAAAGGTGAAAATTACAAGAGTCTTCCTTATGTAATGCTTGATTATCCCCGATGTTTTGAAAAAGAGAATATATTGGCCGTGCGTACATTCTTCTGGTGGGGTAATTTTTTTAGTATTAACCTGCAATTATCAGGTAAACATAAAGCAAATGCGATACCGACCTTGATGAATAATTTTTCGATGCTTTGTGAATTGGGGTATGCGATCTGTGTATCAACAGATCCATGGCAACATCATTTTGAAGAAGATAATTATGTATCATTAAGGAATTATACACTAAATGATTTTAGCGAATTACTTAACCACAAAGATTTTATTAAGATAGCCAAAAGCTTACCTGTGCAGTATTGGAACGAAGCGCCGCTTTTTATAGAACAGTCTTTTAAAGAATTGATTATGCTACTTGAGCATTAATTTCCTAAACGGTGGAAAAGGTCTTTAACCTGATATTCCCATAATTGGCTTGAATCTTTCAGGTCTTTTTTATCAGCAAAATCTTTCACAACCAAAATTGTTTGGTTAGTTACTTCAGATTTTTCGATGCTAAATTCAAAATATTCACCCTTAGGCATATGTGACCAGTGAAAACGAATAAACTTATCTTCTTCTTTTTCTAAAACTTCTGCTGTTTCATCAGAACCATTCCATGAAAAACTAAAAACGCCGTCTCTTTCATCAACCTTGTCTGCAAACCATTCCTGCAATCCGGCAGGGGTACTTAAAAACTCGTATAGAATCCCGGGAGAACAACGTACAGGGTATTCTAACGTATATAATGCTTTCTTCATTCAATTATTTTAAAAAACGCTCTAGGATGGTGCAATAATAACAAAATAATCGAGGCAATAAAATATTTTGACAACTATTTTTTGTTAACAAATGAGTAGAAATTAAATATGCTCATGTATTTCTATTTTTAATGAACGTAAAACCCATCGAAACAGTTTTTATATAGTGTAGAAGTACTACTACGGAATTGTGTACAGATGCTTATTGGCAAAGGATTGTAAGGTTCACTGGTAATGGTATTATACAAATTGGAGGGAAGTGCATCCTCTGCTAATTAATCTGAAAGAAGAAGATTTCTTACATTTGCAATCTTTGTTAATGGAGTGTTTATTGCATTCTTTTCTTTAAAATGATTCCAATCGATATAAAATATGTTCAACTCGTTAAGTGAAAAGCTAGAAAGTGCGTTTAAAAACCTGAAAGGACAAGCCAGGATCACAGAATTAAATGTGGCCAATACCGTAAAGGATATTCGTCGTGCATTGGTAGATGCCGATGTGAACTATAAGATTGCCAAAGAGTTTACCGATACCATTAAAGAAAAAGCCGTAGGCGAAAAGGTTTTAACCGCGGTTAGTCCGGGCCAGTTAATGGTTAAAATAGTTCAGGATCAGTTGACTGAATTAATGGGTGGAAATGAAAGTGAATTTAATATTACGGGAAACCCTGCAATTATATTGATCGCCGGGCTACAAGGTAGTGGTAAAACGACTTTCAGTGGCAAATTGGCTAATTATCTTAAAACAAAAAAAGGCAAATCTCCTTTATTGGTTGCAGCAGATATTTACAGACCTGCGGCGATAGATCAATTGGAAGTTTTAGGCGGACAAATTGGTG
>DATHNB010000203.1:0-24085 GCA_035486495.1 Ferruginibacter sp.
ACAGCTATCAGGTCGCCTATTTTAAGGGTGTCACCTTTTTTGGCTGCCACATATAAAACGGTGCCGTTAAAGTACGATTCTAACGGAAGGGTTGCCTTATCTGTTTCAATTTCAGCCAGCGTATCGCCTGCTTTTACTTTATCACCCACTTTTTTATGCCATTCAGCAATAATACCTTCAGTCATGGTATCGCTCATAAGCGGCATTCGTATCACTTCAGCCATAAATAATAATTTCTGATTTATATTGGAGCCTCGAAATTAACACAAATTGAGGAGAAAGAAAAGAAATGTAAAAGGGAAAATATTGAGTGAAAAAGAAGGAAATCAGATAATAAAATTACTTTTTTAGCCCGGCAATTGTACTACTATTGGGCTTCGGTGACGTCGCACATTTCATCTGTTGAATAAATATGAAACGTATTAAAATAAAAATAACATACATCTGGATCTATGGAAATTATCCTAGCTCCAGCTTCAACCGATCCCGTAATTCTTTCACCAAAGGATATTCTTCAATAATTTTAAGGTACTGCTGTTTTGTTGATAACGGCTGATCTGCCGGCACCTCATTATCGTTCTTTGTTTCTATCACAACAACCTGATAAACTAATACGCGATTATTAAATGTGGTTTGTAAATGAAGACTTAATTCAGCTCTTTCGCTCTCAATAAAAGCCTTATGAATTTCTCCATTCGTTGTAATTTCAATAGAATTGTTATTGATCACTTTTAATGTAGCCAACTTAAAATTAGTAACAGCAGAATGATTATTTTTTGCTGCTAATTTTTCAATAAAATTATCCCAGGCAATCTGTAATCCTTGGCTGGTAATCTCTTTGCTGGTAGTATCTGTATTTTGATTTTTCTTACTAAGTTGCTCACGGATTTTTGTAAGTGAACCCAAACTTCCGCGATTGCTAAATTCCGGAGCAGCAGTCGTTTGAACCAGAACAGCTTTTATAACAGGCTTTGCTGTTTCAACTACAGTCGTAACAGCCACAGTTTGTATTTTGGGATCTGTATTTTGAGTTTTAGTTCCCGTAGTTTCAATGATCAATGAAGCTCCCTGCTTAGCTTTCACGATCGGTAGAGCCCTGAAAGCAACAGGCTTTGCATTCTCAACTATTTTTTTTTTACCCAGACTGCCATCATTATTTACCAATTCAACAGCCTGTTGTAAATAACTTAATTTGATGATCATTAACTCAACGTGTAATCGTTTGTTACGCGCTTGTTTGTAATTTATTTCTGCTTCATTTAAAATATTCAAAGCGCTTACAATATAAGCGGGGTCTGTTTTTTGTGCAGTCTGCAAATATTTTTGTTTAAAATCTTCCGGCACTTCCAATAGCATGGCCACTTTTGCATCTTTACTCACTAAAAGATTACGTAAAAATTCTGCAAAACCATTCAATACCAAATCACCTTCAAAACCTTTGCGATTTATTTCGCCGAACATTAATAAACCATTGCTCAGATCTTGCTGTTGTGCAAAATCGAGCATCTTAAAATAATAATCTTCATCTAAAATATTAAGGTGCTCTAATGTATTTTGATAAGTTAATTCACCATTAGTAAAACTTACAATCTTGTCTAAAATACTTAATGCATCACGCATACAGCCTTCGCTCTTTTGCGCGATCACATGCAGGGCAGTTTTCTCAGCTTTGATATGTTCTTTTTCACAGATTTCTTCGAGATGCTCTACCGTATCATTGTTCGTAATTCTTTTAAAATCGAATATCTGGCAACGACTTAATATCGTTGGTAAGATTTTATGTTTTTCTGTAGTTGCTAAAATAAAAATGGCATACGGCGGTGGCTCTTCTAATGTTTTTAGAAATGCATTGAAGGCAGAAGAACTTAACATGTGGACCTCATCCACAATATATACTTTGTATTTACCGGCTTGTGGTGCAAAGCGAACCTGCTCTACCAAACTCCTGATATCATCAACAGAGTTATTGCTGGCCGCATCTAATTCATGAATATTTAAGGATGTACCCGCATCAAATGAAACACAGCTATGGCAAGTGTTACAAGCTTCGCCATCTTTCGTCTGATTTTCGCAATTGATTGTTTTTGCTAATATTCTTGCGCAGGTAGTTTTACCCACACCTCTGGGACCACAAAACAAAAATGCATGCGCAAGCTGATTATTTTTGATAGCATTTTTTAGTGTGGTAGTAATATGCGATTGCCCTACTACAGTTGAAAAATTCTGCGGCCTATATTTTCTTGCTGATACAATAAACTTATCATCCATACACTGCTAATTTCGTATTTCTTCGGTGATTTGTAGAATTTGTTTTCCCCAGTCCTTACTTTCTGGTTTTAACTTTTCACTTTTTACTTTCTCAGAATTTAAGCTAACATTGGATGGCGTTTAAATTCTTTCAGCCTATCAAATAAATAGCGGTAAGTAGCCAGCTCACGACTATGAAAAGTATCACTTAAACTCTCCGCCACATTCAGCATTTTAGGATTAAAATCTCCTATCCATTGCATTTCATATTCTGTATAATGAACGGATGGTACTTGTACTACTAAGGATGATTCTCCAATAATATACGCATCAGCGCCTTTTCCCTGCCATTCAGGAACTACGCCAAATACAATACCGCAAAATCTTTTGTTGGGTTTGAATTTTTGTAACCACAAAAATTTGAGTTTATGAAACAAGTCAAATTTTCCATTTAAGTATTTAAACCATTGATTCAGATCAGGTAGATTAACAAAGATCGCGATCGGTTCATCCTTATGATAGGCGAAAAATATCAATCGTTCATCAATAACTGGTTTCATTGCTTTGAACATTAACAGCACCTGCTCCTTAGTTAATTGTTTTAAGCCTCCATGACCCGCCCATGCTTTATTATACACTGTTGTGAAATCCAGTGCAAATTTTTCCAGCTGATTCTTTTTTATTGTCTTGGAAGAAAAATCAGGATCTTTTGCAAAAATGGCGTGCCTGTCGAATATCTTTTGTTTCAACGGTTGTTGTGGATGCATACCAAAACATATCTGTTTGAAAAAAAGTTTGAACCCATAATTTTCAAAAAGCGTTACATAATAAGGCGGATTGTAATTCATTCGGTACAAGGCTTCATCATAACCTTTTGTTACAAGTCCCCACCACCTGTCTCTTTCACCAAAATTTATCGGGCCATCCATTGCTTCCATTCCGTGTTGGATCAGCCAATGTTTAGCATTATCTAATAACAGATCTGCAGCCGCCTCGTCATTAATGCATTCAAAAAAACCTACACCTCCGACAGGCACATCATCGCCTTTATTTTTATATTTTTTATTGGTAAATGCCGCGATACGACCTATCAGTTTATCATTATCATCTTTTAATATCCAGCGTTCTATTTCTCCGGAACGAAAAGCCTTGTTTTGTTTTTTATCAAATACTTCATTTATATCCTTATCCAGCGGACGAATCCAGTTTTTATCATTTTTGTATAATTCTACTGCAACCTGTATAAATTGTTTGGCGCTTGCTTTATCTGTAACGGGAATTAATTGCATAATTAGTATGGGAAAAAGCAAATGTAATAAAAGTAGTAAGTAGAAAGTAGCATGTCACAAGAATAGTACACAAGCCGCATTCTTGCTACTTGATACTAATATCTTGGTACTTTTCCACAAATCTTCAATTTTTGGAAAAATATAGGGTAAATTTCTCGTTTTCAATTTCAAATTCCAAGATTCAACCCTTACCTTTGCGGCCTCAAAACAGACCTAATTAATAAAAACTTATATATGGCTAATACAGGTAAAATAAAATCAATCATTGGCGCTGTTGTCGATGTGCAGTTTGGAAGCGATGCAAAACTTCCAGAAATATTAAACGCATTGGAGCTTAAACGCGAAAATGGCGATACGCTTGTATTAGAAGTTCAACAACATTTGGGTGAAGATAGTGTGCGTACAATCGCGATGGATGGTACAGAAGGTTTGGTACGCGGCACATTGGTAACAGATACAGGAAAACCAATCGCAATGCCGATCGGTGAAGGAATTAAAGGTCGTCTATTTAACGTAACCGGTGATGCTATTGATGGTTTACCACAAGTTAGTAAAGTTGGCGGTCGTCCAATTCACGCTAAACCACCATTATTCGAAAATTTAAGCACAGCTAATGAAATTTTATATACTGGTATCAAAGTAATTGATCTGATCGAACCTTATGCAAAAGGTGGTAAAATCGGATTGTTTGGTGGTGCGGGTGTAGGTAAAACCGTATTGATACAGGAATTGATCAACAACATTGCGAAAGCATATAGCGGTTTATCAGTATTTGCAGGTGTAGGGGAAAGAACAAGAGAAGGAAATGATTTGATGAGAGAAATGATCGAAGCAGGTATCATGAACTACGGCGATGATTTTAAACATAGCATGGAAGAAGGTGGATGGGATTTGAGCAAGGTGAATGTAAAAGGTTTAGAAGAAAGTAAAGCAACATTCGTTTTCGGACAAATGAACGAACCGCCAGGAGCAAGAGCACGTGTGGCTTTGAGCGGTTTAACTTTAGCAGAATATTTCCGCGATGGTGATGGCGAAGGTCAGGGAAAAGACATTCTTTTCTTCGTTGATAATATCTTCCGTTTTACGCAAGCAGGTTCTGAGGTATCAGCGTTGTTGGGCCGTATGCCTTCTGCAGTAGGTTACCAGCCAACATTGGCTACTGAAATGGGATTGATGCAGGAAAGAATTACTTCTACTAAAAACGGTTCTATTACTTCCGTACAAGCGGTATATGTACCTGCGGATGATTTAACGGATCCGGCTCCAGCAACAACTTTCGCTCACTTGGATGCTACTACGGTATTGAGTCGTAAGATTGCCGATCTTGGTATCTATCCTGCGGTTGATCCATTGGATTCTACTTCAAGAATTTTAACGCCATTGATCGTTGGTGACGAACATTATAATACAGCTAACAGAGTAAAATTAATTTTACAACGCTATAAAGAATTACAAGATATCATCGCGATCCTTGGTTTAGATGAATTGAGTGATGAAGATAAATTAACCGTATCAAGAGCACGTAAAGTACAACGTTTCTTAAGTCAGCCCTTCTTTGTGGCTGAACAGTTTACCGGTTTAAAAGGTGTATTGGTTCCTATCGAAGACACTATTCGTGGGTTCAATTGCATCATGGATGGAGATGTGGATCAATATCCTGAAGCAGCATTTAACCTTGTTGGTACATTGGAAGATGCAATTGCAAAAGGTAAAAAATTAATGGCGGCAGCACAAGCGTAATTAGGTAGGTAGCAGGATATGAGTAATAAGTAGCAAGATTGAAGCGGTTAATAGTTTTTGGTTATTTATATTTACTTAGTTAAATATCCTACTATGAAAATACACAATTTTAAAGAGTTACAGGTTTGGCAAAAGGCTATGAGTCTTGCTGAATTTGTTTATCAACTCACAAGTTCTTTTCCAAAAGAGGAAAAATATGGCTTGACTTCTCAAATACAAAGATGTGCTATTTCTGTTCCATCTAATATTTCCGAAGGTAGCGGTAGAGTTTCAGTTAAGGAATTTCAACACTTTATAAGTGTAGCAATGGGTTCTTTATTTGAACTTGAAACACAGGTTACGTTAGCACTGCGGTTTAATTATATCTCAAATGAACAGTTCGAAACATTTGAAACAATGATTAAGCCAATACAAAAAATGTCCTTTGGTTTATATAACAGTTTAGAAAAATAGAAGTAGCGTCATATCTTGCTACTTGCGACTTAAATCTTAATACATGATACTTGAAATATTAACTCCGGAGCGTAAAATTTTTAGCGGCGATGTTTATGGTACTCAGTTGCCTGGCATTAATGGTCTATTTGAAGTGTTAGATAAACACGCTCCAATGATCAGTGCATTAAAAGCAGGCAAGCTTAAAATATTAAAAGAAAAAACGAATAATACTTCAACCTATCAGATCAACAGCGGTTTTGTTGAAGTATTAAATAACAAGACTATCGTTTTAGTTGAAGGTGCAGAAGAAATTTAATTCGAAGTAATAAATAAAAAATCCTACACAAATTGTGTAGGATTTTTTATTGCCCGGATATTTTATAAACTAAAAGCCCAATCATAAGATTGGGCTTTTTTATTTTTACTCCAAGAGAGTTATCGTTATTAATAACGATACGCTTCTGGTTTGTAAGGTCCTTCTTTAGCAATACCTAAATAAGCGCTCTGTTCAGGAGTTAACTCATCTAATACTACACCAATTTTTGCAAGGTGTAAACGAGCTACTTTTTCATCTAAGATCTTAGGTAACACGTACACTTTGTTTTCGTAATTTTTAGTGTTCGTCCAAAGTTCTAATTGCGCCAATGTTTGATTGGTGAAAGAGTTACTCATTACAAAACTAGGATGTCCTGTTGCACAACCTAAATTCACTAAACGGCCCTCTGCTAAAATGATCACATCTTTACCATCGATCGTATACAGATCAACTTGTGGTTTGATGGTATTTTTTGTTTTGCCATAGTTTTTATTCAACCATGCCATATCAATTTCAATATCAAAGTGACCGATGTTACAAACGATCGCTTTATCTTTCATTACACGAAAATGTTTTTCAGTGATCAAATCACGACAACCAGAAGCGGTAACGATGATATCAGCTTCTTTAACCGCATCAACCATTTTCTTAACTTCAAAACCGTCCATCGCTGCTTGTAATGCACAAATAGGATCAACCTCTGTAACAATTACACGGCAACCTGCGCCTTGCAAACTTGCAGCAGAACCTTTCCCCACATCACCATAACTACCAACAACAGCAACCTTACCAGCCATCATTACATCAGTAGCACGACGAATAGCATCAACCAAACTTTCTTTACAACCGTATTTATTATCGAATTTAGATTTAGTAACAGAGTCATTTACGTTGAATGCCGGAATTGGCAAAGTTCCCACCGCCATTCTTTCGTATAAACGATGTACGCCTGTTGTTGTTTCTTCAGATAATCCTCTGATGCCTGCAACTAATTCAGGATAAGTATCAAATACCATATTAGTCAAATCACCACCATCATCTAATATCATATTTAAAGGCTTGTCAGCACTTCCGAAAAACAATGTTTGTTCAATACACCAATCAGCTTCTTCCTGCGTTTGACCTTTCCATGCAAATACACCAATACCAGCAGCAGCAATAGCAGCAGCAGCCTGATCTTGCGTAGAGAATATATTGCAAGAGCTCCATTTAACTTCAGCGCCTAAAGCTATCAAAGTTTCAATTAACACTGCTGTTTGGATGGTCATGTGTAAACAACCTGCAATACGTGCACCTTTCAACGGTTGAGAAGGTCCATATTCTGCTCTTAAAGACATTAAACCCGGCATTTCAGCCTCAGCTAACATTATTTCTTTACGGCCCCATGCTGCAAGGCTAATATCTGCTACCTTATTTTTAAGGCTAAAATCAAGTCCTTTTTTAGTAATTGTTGACATATCTAATTTTTATGAATTTCGGACAAAGGTAAAATCTTCCTTTGTAAGGGCATAATTTTATTTGAAGTGACGGAATATAGGTAGGCAGCAAAATATTTTTCAGTAAAACACCTAATTTATTCCCTTTATTTTGTGTAAACATTATACTATCTTATTGATAATATGGCAATTTATTCCAAAAAATACTTAACTGATGTTCTTAAAAGGGACTCAAATAATTTTGATATACTAAGGTTATTGGCCGCTATCAGTGTGATAATAGGCCATGCTTATGCTATAAACCCTCAGCCCCCACTTGAAGACGGTGTCTTGAATATAATACATTTTGATTTTTCAGGTGCTGTAGCCGTTAAATTTTTCTTCTTCTTAAGTGGATTGTTAGTTACCAATAGCATAATATCAAATCCTAACATCATCCAATTTCTAATAAAAAGAGTATTTCGTATTTTTCCAGGATTATTAGTTTGTTTACTGATAGCTGTTTTTATTGTTGGGCCTATATATACTGAATTGCCTTTATCGGACTACTTCTCTTCCGCAGGCACCTGGGAGTACCTTCAAAGAAATTTTTTTCTGAAAGATATGCGGTTCAGACTAACCGGCGTCTTCACAAAAAGTCCGTGGGGATTAAATGGTGCCTTATGGACTTTACTTTATGAGGTAATGTATTACATGTACCTCGCATTTTTCTCTTTAATAGGTCTATTGAAAAATAAATTCATTGCTAATCTTTTCTGTATTATAATAATTGCAGGCTCGATTATAGTGCACATTTACTCCATAACTATTTTCTCTCATAATACTGATGCGTATTTATTACCTGCCTCCTTTGCTATAGGATCATTATCAGCCATTAATAAAGACTTTATACGCATTCAAATCTATCCATTTATTTTGCTTTGGATTGTGGCTTTTATTCTAAGAAATACAACAGCTTATCAATATTTTTTTTATCTGGCTCTTTTTTATTCTGCCATGTATATCTCCTCTTTAAATTTTGTGATAACCCGATTAAAAATTCCATTTGATGCATCATACGGAATATACATATATGGCTTTATGATTCAACAATGTGTACACGCTACATTGCCAACTATTGGTGTACATGGCAATCAGATTGTTTCTATAAGCATCGCTTCCATTTTGGGAATATTATTATGGTATTTTGTTGAAAAACCATTTATTAAGTTAGGGCAACGATTAATTAATTTAGATATATTGAGTAGTAAAACAGTTTATTTTTTAAAAGATAAAAAATGGAGAAGCAAAGAATATCATTCTCAATAGAGTTGTAGAAAAGCACCTCTAACAGCTTAAAAAATATGAAACCATCTGTTCTCTCTAATTGCTTCATTAGGATCATGGTATAAAGCAATTATATTTTAGCTCAACAATATGTTTACCCTCAGGAATTTTAATGCCCATAAGAAGTGGTAATTCATTATTTATACTAGGCTGTAAAATATCAACTCTTTTTGAATCTAAAAATATTTTCCATCCATCATAATAATTTTCAGAAAAAACTAAAGTATCAGAACTGGCAACATTGACTTCGTATTTCTGATATAAGTCGCTGTAGCAAATTTTAGTATAAGTAAATGCAGTAGGCGTATTTTTTATAGTCTTATTAGTAGCCGACTTTAAAAAGAGCCGCGAATATGCAGTAGGCCTTTCGTATAAATTCAACTGAAGATTATCGTCCCTCATAATTAAAGGCAGGTTTATACTATCCTTTGATATGACGTATTTAATGTTTAATAGATCATTCACTTCCGAATTCCTATTCCAATCTTGAGCAATAAAATCAAAATACGGTTTATTCATGGTTGCACTATGCCCCATTTTAGTTTGTATTTTATATACATCACCGATATTTTCAGGTATTTTATCTGATTCAAGTAACACTCGACCATCTCCATATTTCGGCTCTAAATATTCAATTATTTTATTTTTTTTGAAAAAAGCAGGAGGATAAGAGGATGAATCGACTGCATTTATGCTATAACCGCTTGATATTTTAATTGCAAGAAGTACACATATGAAAGCAGCATATTTAATAAGAGAGTTATTTCTTAAAAAAATAATAAAAGCAAAAATTATAGCTAGAAAAAATAAGTGCCAAATGATTTCTGTAGGTATAAGAGATGGATGTACAAGTAAAAGATAAATTATCTCTAAAAAACCAATTGCAAGAATTGTTATTAATATCTTTTTCTTAAAAGGAGTAAAATTATATGATTTTGATAGTACATATTCAAAACCAAATGCCATTAGGATAGCATTACAAAAATGTAACAGGATAACATACCTGCCCAACTCTCTGATAGTATTTACAAATGGTAGTTCATAGAGAATATAAGGCAGGTAAGTATATTGACCAAGCATGATCACGATTGAAACAAGCATGATCCAATAGAAAATTTTTTTATTTTCGTCGAAAGTGCTGAAGATTTTTTTTCTAAAAGATGTGTAAATAATTATCAGAATCAATAACACAGGTATCAATCCAATAAATAAATCATTACCATCATCAACAGGAAAGTCACGTCTATCAATAATATTAAAAAATTGTGTAGGTGTTAAACTAAAACGTTCGGAATATGTTTTAAATGGAACCTTACCTCCGGGACTAACAGGATTTTCAGCACTTACCCAACGATAAGCATGCCCCATATATTTAAATCCGGTATATAATTGAGGAGAAGAAACTACAACTGTTACACTTATTATAATCAGGCATACAATTGCAAATTCTTTGCGTTTATTTATGAAAGAAATATTTCTTGAAAAAATAACATACGCTATGTAAGAAAAAGTAAGCAATGCTGTATGAAAAAATGGCTGAATATGTCCGGCAAGAATCTGCATTCCTAAGAAAAAACCGATTAATAAAAGATTAATTTTATTTTTGGTATCAAGGTATTTAATAGCGAACAGAAAGGAATAAGGCAATAAAGTCAGACCAAAAAAAATAGCAGTTTGTCCATTAGCTCTTCCGATTAAACACCCTGTAGCGGCAAATAGAAGTCCTCCTAAAATGCTAGCTAAATAGGAAATTTTCCATTGTCTACAAATAAAATATATCCCTACTGCTGCAATACAAAAATGAAATAATACTAATAGATCTAAATAATAAACATTAATCGTTTCATTATTACCGAATAGAAATATCCATAAAATATTTATAGGATAAAAAATGCCTGTTTGAAATTCTCCGGCGAAATTTTTGCCGCCAAAAGTATTGGCGTCCCATAAAGGAAGATACCCGTGATGGAGAGAATAATTGAGTTTTTGATACCATGCGTAAAACTGTTGAACATTGTCAAAATTTACAAAAAATGATTTTGTACCCTTCAAAACATCCAAGAATATAAATGCGATAAAAGCAATTATAAAAATAATTGATACTACATTCCCTTGGCTTTTATATTTTAGATTATTCATTATTATTCCGGATATTTTAAACTTATATAGCTTATTTTATTTCAATTCGAGTAAGCTTTTCATTTTATTAGCAGCAGCAATATGCGTAAAATATTGATTGATATAATTTACTCCATCTATACTCATGTTTCGTAATAAATTTTCACTAGTATATAATAAAATGATTTGTGCAGCAAATGCATCAGGCTCATCAAAGCCTTGCAGAAAATTTTGATCGCCTGGCATTCCTTCTATTCCAATATTTGTAGAAATTATAGGTAAGCCTTTATATAAAGCTTCCACAGTTTTACCTTTTACACCAGCTCCGTATCTTAAAGGAATTACGGCCATTTTTACTGAGTTATATAAATTACTGAGTTCCTGCTCGGTTACAAATCCTTTTACATTAATAGAGTCGTTTTGCAACGCAGTTATTTCTTCCGGAGGAAATGACCCAGCTATAATAAATTTGACAGATGGAATCTGTTTTTGCACTATAGGAAATACTTCTTTACAAAACCATAATACGGCGTCTGCATTAGGTTTATGATTAAATCCTCCAATAAAAAGAAAATCTTTTCTCGAAGAGAAATCATTGATTGGCACAGCTGGAACTTTAAAATTATTAAGTAGCATTGTTTCTACTCTATAAACAGGATCTAATGCACTAATAATTTTTTGCTCAACATCACTAAATGTTAAGATTATATCCGATTTAGAAAAGAGAGACATTTCTCTCTCTTTCCATTTTGCGGAAGACGCCTGTAATTTTTGATTATTCTCAATTTGGGATTGTCTTTCTTCTCTCAAAAAATGCAGATCATGGCCTATATATAAAACTTTGGCATTGGTATTTTCTTTCACAAAATCAATGTAATCTTCTGAAATATGCGGCCTGCTAAGAATAACAAAATCAATATTATCAGCATTGTCTTTTAACCAATCTTTCCAATGCTTTTTATACCATGGCCCGTATAAAACCTCTATGCCTAATTGTTGCAAAGCTGTAGTATAAGGCTCATCCTTAAAAAAATTATCTCCAATAAATTTTACGTTTAATCCTAATGATACTAATACCTCTAAATATTGAAAAGTTGCCCTGGATCCGGCATCTTTATCAAATTGAGGAACATAATGATCTACAACTAAAATTGTTTTTTTACCAATTGTTTTATCCCTTGCGTTAAATACATTTTGTGCATTAGGTAAATTTTCTTGCAACAATAATTCTTTCCACTTATCCGAAAATTTTTTATGATTGATCGTTTGGAAAGATTTAATTGACTGAGGGTCTGAAATATCTTTATCTGTGCCATTTGAATAGCCTTCATAATGTATTACTTCAGATAACGGTTGATACATTACCTTATATCCTTGTTCCCGAACCTGAAAAGCAAAATCTGTATCCTCGTAATAAGCAGGTGCATATCTTTCATCAAAACCGCCAGCTTTTAACCAAACACTTTTTCTGATCATGATAGCAGCACCCGAAATGTAATCAACTTCTTTTACATAGTTGAATTCCGGAGCTCGGGGATCCTGCCCGTTGCCATAATTCCATGCAGAAGCGTCGTTCCAAACAATACCACCTGCTTCTTGTAATCTACCATCTGGATAAATTAATTTAGAACCAACCATTCCTATTGTATCATCACTTTTTATAAGCGTTACTAAAGGTAATAACCAGTTATCTGTAACTTCGGTGTCATTATTAAGAAATAATATAAAATCTCCTTTTGCACTTTTTGCCGCATTATTGCAATTACCTAAAAAACCCAGATTTTTTTCATTTCGGACATGTACAATATTTTTTATGCGAGAAGTAATATCTTTAGTTTCATCGGTTGAGCAATCATCAGCCAGTATAATTTCATAAGCTACACTCTGGGTATTATCAATAATACTTTTAATACATTTATAATTCATCTTCCATCCATTGTATGCAGGAATGACAATAGACACTACAGGATGATCAAAAATTGGCAGAATCAATATCTGTGTATAATCTGTTAGATCATTTTTTTTTATCTGGAGCTTATTTCTTTTATTTTTTTTAAATCTATTTATAAATGAATTTATCTTGATGCTAACAGGAGAGTTATGTGAGAAATATTTCTTTTTCATACCCGAAAACATCGTAATAAAGCGCCATTTCTTTGACGTCGCAATTGCCTGATATTCCTGTCTACTTATGTCTAATTGCTGCTTCAGGTAAGTAATCTTTCGGTCCGAATCATTTCGCAATTGAGTTGATTCTTTTTGCAGTTTTAGTAGCTGAACATCTAGTGATTTACCCCAATTGCCCAACTCTTCAATTTCTTTATTCATTGAAACCAATCGCTCCATCAACGCCAAATAATCTTTATTTACGTGGCTAACAACAGATGCAACTGAATTAAAAGAATCAGGGAGTGACGCATTAGATGCAATAGCAACAATGTATTTTCTTGCTAACCCTTTATTATTATTTTCCCAATTTACTACATGAATGTTTCCGGCATTTTCTGCACTCGCATTACTAATGATACTCACCACTTCATACCCCTGGTCAAAAAAAGAAATATTTACAAAATGTTGCTTAATAAAAGCATGAAATTCTTCTTTTTCAAATTCATGCAAATGGAAAGAATTAGTATGGGAAAATTGTTCAGAATATATTTTCTTATTCGGGGTAGACATTATTAAAACACCATCCGGACGCAGCACTCTTTTTATTTCTAACATAAAAAGTTGCTGATCTTTTTCGGATAAATGTTCAATCGTTTCAAAAGAAACAACAACATCAAATAATTTATCGTCTAATGGTATCGAAGTAGCACTTCCGGATTGGAACTCAACATTATTATATTTACTGGCATACTGTTCAATAGCATATTTTACTGTTTCTTCATCTATATCCACCCCTACTACCTTTGTAGCATGAGCAGCAATTATTACACTACCATACCCTTCACCACAGGCAATATCAAGTACCGCTTTATTTTTTACTAGCTCTGTAATAGTATAATATCTATGTAAATGCTCATACCCAATTTCATCATCCATTAAATCTTTAGTAGGTATAAATCTTTCTCCCGTGAATTTCATTATAGTAGTAAATTTAGAAACGAATATATACGATTAAATGTATTCCAGAAACCTAAAAGTGTTTATTAAAACCATTTAGCAACAGCTGCACCGATCTATCCCAGGAAAAGTTTTGCGTAATAAACTGATTACCTGCATTAGCCAATTGTATTCGCTTATTATTATCCTGTAAGAGAATCGTTAATTTAGCAACCATATCATCTATATTTTGGGGCGCTGTTACTAAGGCTGTTTGATTGTCAAAAGCATAATCCTGATGTCCTCCAATATTAGTACAAACAACAGCACAACCACAATACATGGCTTCTGCCGGAGGCAACGCCCAGCCTTCTCCCAAACTTGGCGAAAAAAATATAGAATGTTTGTTATATAAATCGCAAAGATTATCAGGCCTTTGCAAATAGTTTATCCAATGTGGAATATGGTCTGGTTTTTTATATACCCCAAACAATGTTACTGCTATATTTGAGAATTGTTCTTTTATTTTTTTCAACGCTTCCAAACCATATACAGTACCCTTTCTTTCTTCTTCAGAGTAAAGCATTATAATAGATAATGGATTTCTATTTTCAATAGGATCACTTATAAAAAATATATTATTGTCAATTGCATTTGGTAAATAGATAGGGTCAGTACCGCTTTTTTCTGAGACTAATTTTCCCAAATATCTTGCAATTACCATGTGTGTTATAGGTAAAGAAAAAGACTTGTCTACTAGATCAGTATTCCCTTTCCAGATCTCATAATCCTGAATCAAATTTATTTTTTTCCCTTTGGAAATAGGTAATGCATTGATCATGTATGCCATTTCCCACCAGGTAGAAAAAAGTATATCTCCATCAGGTACATATCTTTCAGTTATTTCTGGAACAATGATAGCCTGAATATCTTTATTCAATGCAAACCACTTTGGTCTGGCTACACCTCTTACTGCATACATAAATTGAGCAAACCATATTGGTGTTCTTGATCTTTTATATGGCCTTTTAATACTATGCAGCACAATTACATGATGCCCCAGTTGTTGTAAGCGATTGGCATATTGATACATTATTTTTGCACCACCTACAGGTTTTGTTACAGGAAACGGAAGGATGATATTTATTCGTAAAATTTTCAATCAGCTTTTTTTATTGCAAATATTATTAGTTTTTCACTGCAAAGCTCATGTAATATGCAGCTTTCAAATACGAAAAATAAGGCAAAGCTTTCTTTTTGTAAAAAAACATAACACGAGCATTCCTAAGTAAAAAGAAAAATAATTTAAGAGAGAATCTTTTATGTTCTAATGTTTGAAATTTTGATAACAACGCTTTACAAAACCACAGATCCGTGTCAGTTATTCCACGAATACTTAAAAATGCTTTTAATGCCGCATAACGTTCAATAAAATCTTTCTTCGTTTGTTTCTTTCCTTTACGATTTCTTACTGTCAGATTGCTTTCATGCCATCTTTGATAAGCAAGGATCTCTCCTGAAGCTGCTATACTTCCATAGCAAGTAGCTGTTTCACAAAGCCACCAATCATAATACACACTTTGAGGTAATGGCAAAGCATAGCTGACGATTTCCTTTTTACACATTATATTATGACCCGCAATAGTATTGCGTAATAATAATTTTCTGAAATCATTACCCTGCATCAGCAATTCTCCTGTTTTAAATACTTTGTGTAGAGGTAATTCTGTTCCTGAAAAAATAACAGACCCCGTATGTACCAATACTATTTCATCCGATGAAAATAATGCAAGTTGCTTTTGTATCTTTTCTGGTTTCCATATATCATCCTGGTCAGCGATAGCAATAAATTCACCTGAGGCTTTTAGAAATCCTTGTTCAAAATTTTTATTTACACCAATATTTCGTTCGTTAAAAAAATATTGAATGCGCTTATCTCTCAAAGCGTAAGATTTAATAATTTGTTGTGTTGAATCTGTAGAAGCATCATCGCAAATGATCATTTCGAGCGATGAATAAGTCTGAGTAAGAATAGAGTCGAGTTGCTGTTCCAGAAATTTTTCTCCATTATAAGTACACAGCACAACTGATACTAATGGCTGGGATATTGTCATTTAGAACTTAATTATATTTCTCACCTTAATATCATCCATAATAAAAACGGCTACCTCATTAACCGATTTTGAACTTTTGCAATCTCTAACACAAACAGTAAACTGTTTTCTTGCCGATCTAATTTCCCCGGTAGATGATAGAAATAAACGTAATGATTTTAAATACCGCCAACGCAACATTATTAATTGTATAAAGCTTTCCAGTATCAATTGAAAATACCATAATAACTTTCTGGCTCCTTGCAAATGAAGTGCGTGAAGGATCATTTTATTTCTGTTGTAAATAATATCTACAAAACTCTTTTTATTGCTTTTATTTATCGAGGTTGATGTTTTATGCTGACAAACACTTTCAAAATCATAATAACATTTAAACCCTAACCTCCAGGCACGTAGAGAAAGTTCATAATCTTCTATATAGAAGGGGGAAAATGCTTCATTAAACCCACCGATAGCGATAAATTTTTCTTTATCAACAAAAGCATTGGCTCCTGAAAGATACATACTGTATAATCCGCCACGCATTATCATCTTATCCCTTAATATGTAATTACCTGAAGTCTTAATTTTTGCTCCATGAAAAGATGGATACTTGGCCCCATCCTGAATGAGTTCATCATCCCAGCCAATAATTCTTCCCATTACACCAAATGTATCTTCTTTATCAAAATATTTATATTGATGCTGAAAATAATCAGGTGAGAGTTTTACATCGCTATTCAGTAATAAAACCTTATCATATTTTGCCGTTTTTACACCCACATTTGCACAAAATGAGAATCCTTTATTAGAAGGCATTTTTACAATGGTAATTTCAGGATAATTTTCTTCTAAATAGGCAATAGAATTATCCGTTGAATAATCATCTACTATGATGATCTCGGATGGCTTTTGGGCATTCTTCATAGCTTCCTTTACCGTAGTTAACGTATCCGGAAAAAGCTTTATGCCATTAAAATTAGGAATAACTATGGAAATACCTGTTACCATAATGAGCGATATCTCTGTAAAAATACTCTTTTGAGTGAACAATCACAAACTTGTACCGTCTATTAGCCAATAAAATCGTAATTTTGCCGTGCTTACTGTAGTAAAAAGCGTGTAACCCGGATACAATTAATGTACTATTTAGAGTATCGCTTTACAATTTAACTATTGACTAGGCTTTTACTTTTAATTACTAGAATATAATGAAAATTTACCGTCGTTTACTTGCTTATGGTAAACCATATAGTGCTTTTATAATTCCTTTTTTCTCATTCACTTTAATAGCTACTTTTTTTAGCGTATTTGAACTTGCATTATTAATTCCATTATTGAATTTTTTATTCTATCCGTCACCTGACGCAGCTAAATATATAGCGTCTCCTTCGTTTTCATTTTCTGGTAAATATTTTAAAGACCTGTTCTATCATGAGATGTATCACTTTGAATCTTTAAAACCGATCTATGCCTTATTTTTTATGGCAGCAGTGGTTTTTATTGCAGTAATACTAAGTAACCTTTTTAATTACTTGGCAGATCTTACTATGATCAAAGCGCGAACCTTATTAGTAAAGCGTTTAAGAGAAGCCATTTTTGAAAAAATAAATTATTTACACTTAGGATATTTTACAACCGAACATAAAGGTGATCTTTTATCAAGAATGAATTCGGATGTTTTTGAGATTGAAGCAGTAGCTGCCAGTTCGGTAGAAATTTTATTTAAACAACCTTATTTGATCGTTGGTTATTTCGTTGCGTTGTTTGTAATATCCACTAAGCTTACATTGTTCACACTTATTATAATTCCTATATGTGCCACAGGTATTGCATTAGTGCAAAAGCGGTTAAAAAGAGAGGCGCAAGCTGCACAAGCTTCTGTAGGACGTTTATTAACGATCATTGATGAAACATTGACTGGTATGCGTATCATCCGTTCTTTCAATGCTACTAAATTTGTTTTAAACAGGTTCAGTAAAGAAAATGATATTTACCGTAAAGCCACTTTACAAGGATTTGCTAAAAGAGAATTAGCTCCTGCATTTTCAGAGATTTCGGGTGTATTGATCGTAGCTGCCATTCTTATTTATAGTGGTGATCTTATTTTAAGTAAAGATCCTGCTGCATTAAACGCAGGTAGCTTTATTGCTTTCATTGCTATTTTTTCGCAAGTAATTAGTCCGGCTAAAGCGATGGTAGGCGCACTGTCAAATGTACAAAGGGGACAAGCTGCAGGTGAGCGTATTTTACAAGTAATTGACACGCCTATTTTAATAGAAGATAAACCGGATGCAATTGATCTAAAAAGTTTTAACGATAAAATCGAATTTAATAATATCAGTTTTGGTTATTTGGCAGACAGACAAATTTTACACGGTATAACTTTTAACATTCCTAAAGGTAAAACAGTTGCCATGGTAGGGCCCTCAGGTGTTGGTAAATCAACCATTGCTGATCTGGTACCTCGTTTTTATGATGTTACCGGCGGAAGCGTTTTGATAGATGGAAAAGATGTTCGTGATATTAAAATGGAATCTCTACGCAGTTATATGAGCTTTGTAACGCAGGATACTTTTTTATTCAACGATACTATTTTTAATAATATAGCATTAGGTAGACCAGATGCTACTGAAGCAGAAGTAATTGAGGCAGCCAAAATCGCTAACGCACACGACTTTATCATTCATACAGAAAACGGCTATCATACCAATATCGGCGATAGGGGCATTCGTTTATCAGGCGGGCAAAGACAACGATTAAGCATTGCCAGAGCTGTATTTAAAAATCCCGAAATATTGATCTTGGATGAAGCTACTTCGGCTTTGGATACAGAATCTGAAAGGCTGGTGCAAGGCGCCTTAAGTAATTTAATGAAAGGAAGAACCACATTGGTAATTGCCCATCGTTTAAGCACCATCCAACAGGCGGATGAAATTCTGGTAATGCAGGATGGTAAAATAATTGAACGTGGTAACCATCATCAATTACTTGAAATTGAAAATGGTAATTACCAAAGATTGATCAAATTACAGGAACTAGTATAGCAGAATAAAGTTAAAAGACATAAGTCAAAACCCAAAAGTAGTAACCCTAGCTTTTTGGTTTTGACTTTTTACTTTTGGCTTATAATATCATTTCAAAATGAATTAAATTTGCACTTCCCACAAACCGAATTAAATGAAGGATCAATTAGCGAAATTATCTAAGGATTTAGAAGGAGATTTATTTGTCGACAAAACAATAAGAACGCTATATGCAACTGATGCATCCGCTTATCGCGAAATGCCATTAGCTGTTGCTATTCCAAGATCCATCACTGATATAAAAAAGCTAATAACATTTGCTCGACTGCAAAAAACATCACTCATCCCAAGAACTGCGGGAACATCATTAGCCGGACAAGTTGTGGGCAATGGCATCATTGTAGATGTATCAAAGAACTTTACAAAAATTATTGAATTAAATACAAAAGAGAATTGGGTTCGTGTTCAACCGGGTGTTATTCGTGATGAGTTGAATATGTTTTTAAAACCACACGGTTTATTTTTCGGACCGGAAACATCTACTGCCAATCGCGCCATGATCGGTGGAATGGTGGGCAATAATTCTTGTGGCTCTAACTCTATCATTTACAGAAGTACAAGAGAACATTTATTGGAAGTAAAAGCAATATTAAGCGATGGAACTGAAACAGAATTCAAAGCATTGAACATTGATGAGTTTCATGAAAAATGTGAAAGCAAAACTTTAGAAGGCGGCATTTATAAAGCTGTAAGAGGCTTATTAAGTAACTACGATAATCAGGTAGAAATAAGAAAACAGTTTCCTAAAAGATCTGTTGAGAGAAGAAATACAGGTTACGCAATTGATGTATTATTAGATACCGCACCATTCACAGCGGGTACAGAAGATTTTAACTTTTGCAAATTAATCGCAGGCTCTGAAGGAACATTAGCATTCATCACAGAAATAAAATTAAACGTAAGTCCACTTCCCCCAAGAGAAACAGGATTATTGTGCGTTCATTTTAATAGTATTGATGAATCATTAAGAGCAAATCTAATCGCATTAAAATATAAACCTCGTGCGAGTGAATTGATCGATCATTATATTTTAGAATGCACAAAAGATAATATCGAACAAAATAAAAATAGATTTTTTGTACAAGGAGATCCTGGTGCCATTTTAGTTGGCGAATATGCAGGAAAAGACAGAGAAGAAATTACAGCCATCGCTAAAGAGGTTGAAGCTGATATGCGTGCGCAAGGATTAGGTTACCATTTTCCTTTATTGTTTGGTGATGATACAAAAAAAATATGGACACTTCGCAAAGCGGGACTAGGCTTGCTAAGTAATTTACCCGGCGATGAAAAAGCCGTACCTGTTATTGAAGATACAGCAGTTGATGTGAATGATCTTCCGGCTTACATCCGCGACTTCAATGAAATATTAAAAAAATACAATTTGCATTCTGTACATTATGCACATGCAGGTTCAGGAGAAATACATTTACGCCCGATCATTAATCTAAAAACAGTCGAAGGCAATCAGCTCTTCCGCACTATCGCGGAAGAAATTGCTACGCTGGTAAAAAAATATGATGGCTCATTGAGTGGTGAACATGGTGATGGAAGATTGCGCGGGGAGTTCATCAAACAAATGGTAGGTGAAAAAAACTACCAGTTATTAAAGGATGTAAAACGTACCTGGGATCCTGAAAATATTTTCAATCCCAACAAGATCGTTGACACGCCACCGATGAATACGATGTTACGGTATACACCGGGACAACATACACCTGAATTTAAAACCGTTTTCCGTTTTCATAACCAGGATGTACTGCAACATGCGGAGCAATGCAATGGTTCAGGAGATTGCAGAAAAACACCTTTAAGTGGCGGCACAATGTGTCCGTCATTTATGGCTACGCGAAATGAAAAAGATACAACAAGAGCTAGAGCAAATATTTTAAGAGAGTTTTTAACCAACTCAGATAAAATGAACCGTTTCGATCATAAAGAAATTTATGAAGTGATGGATCTGTGTTTAAGTTGCAAAGGATGTAAATCTGAATGTCCATCAAATGTCGATGTGGCAAAATTAAAAGCCGAATTCTTACAACATTATTACGATGCGAACGGTGTTCCATTCCGTTCAAGATTGATTGCAAACTTTAGTACGTTTGGTAAACTGGGCTCTATCATGCCGGGCTTATATAATTTTGCAGTCACTACTCCGGGCATTAGCACACTAATAAAACGTTTTTCAGGATTTGCTGTAAAGCGCTCTATGCCTACATTAGGAAAGACCACTGTAAAGAGTTGGTATGATAAACATCAGAGGACAAAATCCAAAAAACAAAACCCACAAAACAAAACCGTTTATTTGTTTTGTGATGAGTTTACTAATTATAATGATAGTGAGATTGGGATTAAAGGAATTTTATTGTTAGAAAAATTAGGATACGAGGTTATTATTCCTGAACATGGTGAGAGTGGAAGGGCCTCTTTATCTAAAGGTCTGATACGTGATGCTAAAAAAATAGTAAACAAAAATATTGCATTGTTAAGTCCGATTATAAATGCGGAAACCCCACTGATCGGAATAGAACCATCTGCTATCCTTACATTCAGAGATGAATATCCTGATCTGGCTGATGATGACAAATTAATTGCAGCACAAGCATTAGCTAAAAATGTTTTCTTAATTGATGAATTTATTGCCAGTGAAATTGAAAAAGGGAATATCACCAAAGATCAATTCACTAAAGAGAAAAAGGAAATAAAGCTGCACGGACATTGTCAACAAAAGGCATTGTCTTCTGTTGCACCTTCTGTAAAAATGTTATCGTTACCGGAAAATTATACGGTTGAAACAATTCCTTCAGGATGCTGTGGCATGGCCGGTTCTTTTGGTTTTGAAAAAGAACATTACGAGTTATCGATGAATATTGGTGAGATGGTTTTATTTCCTGCTGTTCGCAAACACCCTGAGAATGGCATTGTTGCTGCTCCCGGCACAAGTTGTCGCCATCAGATCAAGGATGGCACAGGTAAAATTGCACTGCATACGGTAGAAGTTTTATATGATGCATTAGTATAGTTTCAAAATATCAATAAAAAATACGGCAGTTTTTAAACTGCCGTATTTTTTCGATCTAACTGATACCTTATAATTTAATCGTTAACTTTTTACCATTCGTAAACTCCAAACGTAACTGATTGCTGGAAGTTAAAATATTTGCTTTTGTTATTCTAACAGGTAAGGAATATTGTTGTGGTAAAGAAATATGTTGTGCGTTATCGGTACGAAAATTAGCTTTCACTATGTCGCTGCTTTTTTCATCCTGATAAATAACAACATTATTACTTAATTGGGCAACGAGTGCCATTTCATAATTTTTTATTGTCAATTTATTATTATCAGGATAAGCAATTAAAAAATCTTTATAACCCTGACCTGAAGTACTTCTTAAGCAAATAGCGCTGTCTGATACTGCATATAAAGTTGGAACTAATAACGGAGCTGTTGAACAATCAAATTTATAATCAGTCAATGTACTATCTATTCCATTCAATTCTATTTTGAATGTATAAAAAGAATCTACTACTACATATTCAATAGATTCTTTACTGTTAATAACAGTATCATTCTCGTTAATGCATTTGGCTATTGAATCTTTTCTAAGTTCTAAACTTGTCGGCCCATCTTTTTTAGCGGAATTACAGGAAAACAATAAGGCGATCAAGACAATCGGTAATAATCTCATACAACTAGCAATTTTATACAATGAAGATATTGTTTAGAAAACACATAACGAAAAAAACTCCCTTTTATTGTAGAGTAATATTCCAATCATCAGCTAAAACACTCGATACCACTGAATTTAAACAGTAAGATAAAAGTTTGTATAAAAAAAGATCCCACCTTTTTACAGATGGGACCCTCAATTTATCAAAGAAAATTAAACCTCGAAAATTATGCAACAGCTTTATTAACTAATGCAGCTGCTTCACTTAATAAGATAGCGCTTTGTACTTTTAATCCACTTTCGTCGATCAGTTTTTTTGCGACATCAGCATTGGTTCCTTGTAAACGAACAATGATAGGAATATTAATTGTACCAATTGATTGATACGCATCAATAACACCTTGTGCCACTCTATCACAACGAACAATACCACCAAAAATATTGATTAGGATCGCTTTTACTTTAGGATCTTTTAAGATGATGCGGAAACCTGCTTCAACAGTTGTTGCATTAGCAGTGCCGCCTACATCCAAAAAGTTTGCTGGCTCACCACCACTTAATTTGATCATATCCATCGTTGCCATTGCAAGCCCTGCGCCATTTACCATACAACCTACGTTACCATCTAACTTAACAAAATTCAAATTGAACTTGCCTGCCTCAACTTCTGTAGGATCTTCTTCGCTGATATCTCTCAATGCCGCAACATCTGCATGACGCGTTAATGAGTTATCATCAACATCCATTTTACAATCTACGGCAATTATTTTTTCATCACTTGTTTTAAATAGCGGGTTAATTTCTAACATGCTACAATCTAAACCAACAAATGCGTTGTATAAATTAGTTACAAATTTTACGCAATTCTTAAACGCCTCTCCGCTTAATCCAAAATTGAAAGCGATCTTACGTGCCTGAAAACCTAACAAGCCGCCGCCCGGATGAACCCATTCTTTAAATATTTTTTCAGGTGTATCATGTGCCACGTCTTCAATGTTCATGCCTCCTTCAGTGCTGTACATGATCACGTTTTGTCCTTTTGTCCTATCCATTAAAATAGACAAATAAAATTCTTTTACAGGGTTAGGGCCATCATAATAAACATCTTGCGCTACTAAAATTTTACTGACCAATTTACCCGCAGGGCCGGTTTGGATAGTTACCAAAGTACCACCCAACAAATTTTCCGCAATTTGTTTAACACCCTCTGCATTTTTTGCTACAGCTACACCACGTTGTTCTTTACCAATAATGTTGCCCTTACCACGTCCACCGGCGTGTATTTG
>DATHNB010000204.1:0-15550 GCA_035486495.1 Ferruginibacter sp.
TTTGAATTGTTGAGGGCCAAAAACACAAACCAATGGTGCACCTGTTCCGGGAGCATTTCTCATGTCTCCCACTTTTATGTATTGTGGATTATTAAAATAATTATTTACTGCATAGCTACCATTTGCTTCTGCACCACCCATGCCTGTCCATGCTGCATCTTCCATTACCAATCCAAATTTTTCTCCAACGCTTGCAGTCTTATTAATTAGTGTATTTGAATTCGTTAACAATGGTCCGGCATCTGCTGCACCGTCACCTGCTTGTCCATACCAATCGATCATCACCCCATCAATACCAGATAGCTTCATCAACAAAAGATGATATTCAACTACATTAGGATCTTGTCCATCATACGGACCGATCAAAGGATGATAATGTGCACAGATATTTCGTGTTTGTACTTGTGCTCCTGTATAATCAGTAACAGTAGTAAAAGTATTTGGATTGGCAGAATTAGAATTTACCTGGCTCCAATGTGCACCCCATTCGTTAGTAACTCCAGTAACTCCGTAAGGATAACTTGTTACACCTGAACCTGGATTATCGGGAGCCGTAAACCATGGCATATAGTGAACATAAACCTTCATCGGATTGGTTTTTGTTACTTGTGCGGGTTGAGCTTTGACGATGAAAAACATAGCAATAGAAAAAACAGTCAGCAGGAGCTGACGTAGTAGCGTTTTAGTCATAATAGCAATCGTTTAGATAATGAATGTACAAATTATTATTTGTAAAATATCAAATTTAAAACAAGATTAATTATGCACATTGGTAGATAAGCGCATTCTATATATAGAAATGCAGAAATCTATTTAACATAAACTTTTGCACAGTAAAATATTTTATATTATCCTTGTTTCTTATCAACTATTAAAAGCGCCATACCCGCAACCAAAGCTATTCCTCCTGCATACAGAGGCCACTCTACATTTTTATGTTCAGTCTTATTTATTTCAATAGGACCAATATTAGCTACGTTTTTTTCTTGCGAATAACTGAATCCTTTAAATATTAGCATCGTAATTCCTACTACGATCAAAATAATGGCGAATGGTTTCATGATGTTTTTTTAGTGGTTAAATATTTTATCCATTCAAAAAACAATTATGGTGCCAACAGTAATACTGCATAAGATCATCTAATAATTATTTTATTAAATCTAGCCAGCCGTCAGTAAAACCTGCTATCCGTAAGCCATTAATAATATAAGAACACTTCTTCATCGTTTTCCAAATCAACTCCGTTTGATAATTTTCAATCATGATAACGATCGGCCCTTGATTTAAACCAAATCTCCATGGAGATACCCAGCCGTTTTTATTCGCAATTTTTTCGGGATAATTAGGATTAAAGCTTGCATCAAATCCATACAATCTGTGATGTCTTAATTCTAATTTTTCAATTGCATGACGTATTGTATCAATTACAATTTCAGGAGCAAAAGGTAATGATGCAACAACGCCCCATGGAGAAATTGTACCATCATCAGGACCGAACGGTGCACCTCTTGCTACGTAATCGTAAAATGTTATTTCTTTACTATCAACATTTAATAATGCGGGGCCAGGGCCATCACTCGCTGTAAGGCCCCAACAGTTTGGACCATAACAGGAAAATCCCATTGGATTATCAATAGCATATTCGCGATGAACATGTGTAGCACGTTTGCTATTCTCAAAATAATCAAATCCCGATTCTTTATTAAAATCATCCAACACATTTCGAAAGTCGATCCACATGTGTGAGAACTGATGAATGAATAAAGGACCAGCGTACAAATATTTAATATTGTATACTTCTCTTAATTTGAATGTTGCAACCCATGCTTTATATCCTTCCGTATCAATCGGAAAAGTTGGTGACGCTAATGCTAATACATACATTAACATTGCTTCGCTGTAATCTTCATTCCATCTGAAAGGAAGAAATCCTGTTTCGGGCCGCCAACCATGACTTATTGTTGTAGCGCCATTTAATGCCCATTGCCAATCAACACGACGATATAAAAAATCCGCTAATTGTCTTATTTCTTTTTCATTATCATTATCCTCATCAAAATAATTTGCTGCGGCTAAAGCGCCTGCAATTAAAAAAGTTGTATCAATGGTCGACAACTCACATTCCCAACAACGTTTTCCTGTGCTCATTTCAATGAAATGATAATAAAAACCTTTATACCCTGTGGCATCTGCTTCAGGTCCCTGATGGCTGTTATAAAAAAAACGCAACACTTTACATATCCTGGCCGCAGCATCAGTTCTTGAAATAAATTTTTTATCAACGCCAGCAATGTATGCCGTTATACCCATGCCTACGACAGCTATGCTCGATGGAAAACCTGGCTGTGTTTTATCTGCTATTAACCCTGTAACAGGATTTACCTGTTCAACAAAATAATCAAAGGTTTCGCGTTGCAAATTGTCGAGCATTTCTGCATCGGTCTCTCTTTCTATTCTTTTGTTTATATCGATCATACTATTTCTATTGTAATTAATGCAGTTGCTTGCGGAAGCATTTCAACTTCTAACAAAACTGAATTATTTTCAAATTTGAATAACAAAGGTTCTCTTATAAGTTTTGATACAGCTTCAAGCGCCACTACTTGTTCCGAGAGCAAACTATCCGGCTGTCCCATTGTAACCCATTCTTGTCTTGTGTTTGCATGAACATCATCAATGCGCTCTATAAAAACTTCTTTTACTTGTGTTATATTATTAAGCTGAATTTTTATTGTTTCTGTTTTTACAGGATGACGTGGCAATGCAAAATTGGTCATTAGTACATTAATATAATTTTTATTTTCTACGATCCACACATCAACTGTTTCATGCAGGCCATCGACTGTCAAAATATTATTTCCTAAGCGATGTAATAATTCATACGCACGATAAGCAGGTTTGGGAACACCGTAAATATTTAATAAACCAAACCCTCCGTGAAATGGAACAGAAGAAAAATAATTTTCTTCAAAAATATCAGAGAATGTCCAGTAGCTATATCCCTGAACTTGTCCGTGCGCTTCCATTATTGTCTTTGTAATAAAGGCCGCAGCATACGGTTCATCATGCAGGTCATCAAATGGATTTGAAGAAGTGCTCCATTCCGTATAATAAAGAGGTTTCCCTTTTGCTTGTTCTTTTGTTTTGATCACTTGCTCGCGCAAAACACTTCTTTTACTTGCAGCTAACTGTCCAATGGTATCATCTCCGGGTTTACCAAATGCATCCGTTGGATAATGATGCGTTGAAATAAAATCAACAGGCACTGCATTCTTTTCACAAAAATCTACAAACTCCGGTATCCATGCATTTTCTGCAGTTGCGGGCCCTCCTACTTTTAATGATGTATGTACATCTTTAATTGCTTTGGCAGAATGTTGATACAAAGTAAAATAATCCTGTTGGGTTCCTGTCCAGAATGCTGCAAGATTAGGTTCGTTCCAAATCTCAAAGAACCATTCACTTACTTTTTCTATGCTATATCTTGTCACCCAATGCTGAACTAATTTATTGATCAGTGTTGCCCATGCATTGTAATCTCTTGGAGGTGTAATATTTCCTTTATAATGAAAACAATATCGCCACCGGAAGAAAGTGTTGAAGGCATGAATGATAATTCCATAAATGGTTTCATACCAATAGACAAAAGAAAATCGCAGATTTGATCTGCATTAAAAAATGAATACACCAATTGATCCATTTCGCACATTAATGTGCCCATATCGTCAGAAAGTAATCCATGGAAACGTACATGTTGAAAACCTAATTCTTTATGGCAGCGCAATAATTGTTTTTGCCAATCTGCACGCAATGCCATTGTAGCATGACAACTTCCCACCGTGTGTTCCCAAAAATGAGGAAAAGGTTCTGTACCTCCTGCAATATCACAAATAAAAGTATCCCCCATATAATCAGTAATATTTGCGTCCGTTATAAATTCTACATCATCCCTATTTCATCTTTAGCCAATGCTTCTGAAATAGCATCGAACATATCCCGCATTTCAAAAGGTTTCCCTACAAAATAATTAGCCCCAGCCTCCATACATATATTTTTTGCGGTCGGAAGTGCTGATATCATTACAACAGGAATCAATGATAGAGTACTATTCGCTTTCAGTTTTTTACATACTTCACTGCCATCCATTCCTGATAGTAGCATATCCATTACAATAACATCAGGAGCCAACTCTTTAATATACGATTCAATGTTCGTGGCAGTTTCTTTTGCAAAAACTTTATACCCTTTTAATTGTAACATCGCTTTCAACATAAAGAGAATATCTTCATTATCATCGATGACTAAGACTTTAAAATTCATAACAACTATTTATATTAATTTTCTAATGGGAGAGAGAAAGAAAAAATAGACCCTCGGGCTGGTTCACTTTCTACTGATATTTTCCCTTCGTGCCTTTGAATAATTTCTGCTGCAATAAACAAACCAATACCAAAGCCCGGAAAAGTCTTTTCATCTCTTCCTTCAACGCGGTAAAAACGTTGAAATATTTTTTCCTGATCATTTTTACTTATTCCTATACCTGAATCTATTACAGATACTACAACAGTCTTTTCTACCACAGCACTTTTTACAGTAACCATATTAAAATGTGGGGAGTATTTAATAGCGTTTGTTAAAAAATTGATCAACACCTGTGCTATTCTAACTCTATCAGCATACACTATAGTTTCTTTCCCTCTGGAAAACATAATATCGAAATTGGGTTGCGTATGTTTTACTTCTTCGATCGTTTCGTGTATCATCTCATTAAGAGAAAAATTTTCTCTATTCAAATGCAGGCTTCCTACTTTAATCTTCGACATATCCAACAGATCGGCAATCAGTTTTGTAAGCGTACCAATTTGTTTGTTGACTGTTGTTAACGAACTTTTCAAAAAAGTATCCTGACTATCTTTATGCATACTAAGCAATATCTGCACATAACCTTTTATAGACGTGATAGGCGTTTTTAACTCATGGCTAGCCATGCTTATAAAGAAATCTTTTTGTTGCTCTAATTTCTTTATATCGGTAATATCTGTAACAGAACCGGCATAGCCTTCAAACTTTCCGTGTATATTAAAATAAGGATAACCCTCTGTAAGACACCAGCGTTCCTGATTATCTTGTCTTAATATTCTGAATTCGGCAATGTATTTTTCTCTTTTACGGAATGCTTTCTCGAATGCAGGAATAACACCTTTATCTTCTTCCACAACACAGCTTAACCATCCATGGCCGTAATGTTGTTCTAAAGGCAACCCTGTCCAATTGATCCAGGTATCATTTACAAAAACGTTTTGTCCATTAACATCTGTCATCCATAAACCAACTGGCGAAGCATTTGAAATTGTTTTAAATAACAATTCATTCTTTTGTATTTTTTCTGCAAATGTTTTTTGTTCGTCAATATCCATACAACCTCCTATGTAACCAATAAATTCACCATCAGTAGAATATCTTGGAACACCTTTATCTGAGATCCATTTGTATTGTCCATCATACCGTTTTAAACGGTACTCCATATAAAATTCTTTTCTTGCATCAAAACATGAAACATATATATCTAAACATTTTTGATAATCATCGGGATGAACTCCTGCAGCCCAGCCATTCCCTTGCTCCTGTTCTAACGTACGGCCTGTAAAATCGAGCCATCCTTTATTAAAAAAGTAGAACAACTTATCTATACCCGACATCCATATCATTACGGGCGCAGTATCAGCAACTACTTTAAAACGTTGCTCACTTTCCCGTATTGCTAATTCTGTTTGCCTTTGCTCTGTGATATCCATTAATGTTCCGATCAATCGTTTAGGGATTGATCTATCATTATACATTACTTTACCTTGTGTTCTTATCCAACTAATAGTATTGTCTGGCTTTATAATGCGTGCCTCGTAATTATAAAACCCTGTTTCTAAAGCCATCTCAAAAGATCTTTCAACAATAGCATTTAGGTCATCTGGATGTATCTGATCCCGCATTTGATGATGCGTTAAAACTGTTGAAGAGTCGTAACCAAAAATTTCAGCCAGTCTTGGCGAATGAATAATATACCGTTTTTCAAGATCAAGATCCCATGTGGCTAATTTTGTACCTTCAACAGCAAGACGCAAACGAGCTTCTTCTACTTCAAGTTTTTCGCGCGCCATTACCCTTCCGGTTACATCGTTTATTGTAAGCATTATTCCCGAAATAGTTCCATCCGCTTCCTGTAAAGGAGAATACTCACAATCGAGATAAAATTTCTTTACTCCATCTTCGCCATGTATATAAGCGACCGATTCATTATCTCTATAAGATTTCCCAGTAGTAAATACTTCGCTCAATATTGCAGGATACTTTTGATATTTAGGTTCATGTAATTGCGGAAACGCATCAAATAATTTTTTCCCTATAACCTCATGCTCTTCTTTGCGCCATATATTTTTAAACATTTCGGTATTGGCGACTTCTATCACATAATCCTTACCTCTAAATATTGCAGTAGGTATTGGTGACTGCATGATCACATTTCTAAATTTTCTTTCGCTTGTCTGAGAACTATCAAGAGAATTTTTCTGAGCAGTAATATCCATTATGGTAACTAATACCCTTGTCGGAATTTTATCATCATCGTAAAAAAATTTCCCATAAGCACTTATCCAATGAATGGTTTTATCGGGCCATATAATACGTACTTCGTATCCAACATTACCAGTGATATGTGCCAGTATATTTGCCTCATCTCTTATGTGAACATCATCGGGGTGAACATGACTAAACAGATCTTCGTAAGAAGGGGCGCTATCAGTAAACCCAAATATTTCATACACCCTTTTTGAACAAGTGAATTTTTTCCCGGGAAGAGTAAGGTCTATCATACCTAACATAGCCGTATCGATAGCAAGCGTAGAGCGTTCTTCATTATATTCAACTCTCTTACGCGCTTCTACCTGTTCCGTAACATTGTACCCCATTGTAAGTATTCCGTATATTTCACCTTCACTATTACGCAGCGCTTTATAAATAAAACTTACATAATTAGGTATTATCCTACCTCCCATTTCAATGCTTACAAGGTTTTCATTACCATAATATGTTTCTCCGGTAGTATATACATTTTTTAGAAGATCCATATATGGCTGGCCTTCTAATTCCGGCATTGCCACTATTATTTCTTTACCTATAACACTTTCATCTTTACCCCATAATTTAAGTGCTTCTTCATTAGCTAATTCAACAACGAAATCTTCTCCGGTAAAAATAGCTGTTGCAATAGGAGATTCTTTAATAAGATTTCTAAATCTATTTTCGCCATGCTCTATTTTTTTTGCGTTGGCAATTTTATCTGTTGTTTCAACACAGGTTACAAATACGCCTGCGGGCTTTCCGGATTCATCATTTACTGCACTGTAACTAAATGTCCAGAAAACATCTTCTATTTTTCCGTTACGATAAATAGGCACCAATGTATCTTCAAAAAAAGATGATTCGCCACCAGCTAATACTTGATCAATTAATGGTTTAATGATATGCCATATTTCCGTCCATGCTTTTTCAGCCGGCATTCCTAAAATACCTGGATGCTTCCCATTATCACCTAAACTAGGTCTATATGCGTCGTTATAGAAACAAGTTAGATCTGGTCCCCACCATAAAAACATGGGGAACCTGGCATTTAGAATAATACTAAGTGAAGTACGTAAACTTTGCGGCCATAGATCAGGTATACCAACAGCAGTTGCTGACCAATCCTTAGCACGCATTAATTGGCCCATCTCGCCACCGCCAGATAGAAACTGATACTTTTGCGAAGAAAAAGCCGCTTTGGTAGAATCTGCCATCGTTATAAATATAAACTACCATTTTTATTAGATTGATAGTCTAATCTAGCTATTACCTGTTTAACCCAATGTAAAAAATCTATTATCAACTTAATTCAACTATCTATGTCACTATCAGACTACTTAATTACCTGATAATTATTTAGTAACAAAATATGTGCTAATTATTCTATTCTTCATAAAGGCATGATATTGGTACTTAATTGTAGGGTGCTTTTTGAAGCATTTTAGATTTTTATAATATCAAGTTAAAACAAAATTGCCAAAAAGTATGCGGGCTATGGAAAAAAAGAACCAACAAAAAGACCTTTTTGAGATGCTACCAAAAGCAATAACTGCCCTTAAAAAAAATATCATAGAGCCGTTTTTTGGAGAAGACACAACTAGTAAATATGCAGATAACAGACCCCCGTTAAGATCAGAAATATTTACTGAAGAGCAGCTAGAACAACACGCTAAAGGGCTTGCGCGGAGGCATACTCTAATTTCGGGACATCCTTCTGAGCAACTACTAAAACGACTGGCAGAGAATGAAATTATTCTATTAGAGGTACATGCTCGTTTAACGGAAGCAGTAAAAGAAAATACCAGGATTGTACCTGCAGGAGAATGGTTACTGGATAATTTCTATTTAATTGAAGAACAGATCTATACAGGTAAAAAGCATTTACCTAAGGGGTACAGTAAAGGATTACCACGACTATCTAAAGGTGAATCCATTGGTTTGCCAAGAGTTTATGATATAGCTGTGGAAATTATTTCCCATAGTGACGGCCATGTGGATATAAAAAGCCTGTTAAATTTTGTAACGGCCTATCAAACGAATACTTTTTTAAGATTAGGTGAATTATGGGCGATCCCTATTATGCTACGGTTAGCGCTGATAGAAAATTTACGCAGACTCTCGATCCAAATATCAATAGACATTACTAATAAATCATTGGCAAATTACTGGGCCGATGAAATGATTGAAACTGCTGATAAGGATCCCAAAAATCTTGTACTGGTTATTGCAGACATGGCAAGATCTGAACCTCCAATGGATAGTTCATTTGTTGCAGAACTAACAAGGCGCTTACAAGAAAAAGGAAATTCACTTACACTGCCACTTAACTGGATAGAACAAAGACTTTCAGAAAAAGGCCAAACCAGTAATGAGCTGGTACAACAAGAAAATCAAAAGCAAGCAGCTGATCAGGTATCGATAAGCAATAGCATAAGCAGCTTGCGTTTTTTAAGTACCACTGATTGGCGTGATTTTGTAGAAGACACCAGTATTGTAGAAGCTACACTGCATAAGGATATTGATAATATCTACGCTAATATGGATTTTCATACGCGTGATAATTACCGCCATGCAGTAGAAAGAATTGCGAAGAATAGTCATTTATCAGAAGAAGAAGTCGCACTATTAGCTATTGGTTTAGCAAAAGAAAATATTGACGTAAGTACAGACCAGCGTTTAACACATGTAGGCTATTACCTTATTGGCAAAGGTTCCAGAAAATTAGAGAAGATGGCAAAAATGCGGTCTTCAAATATGGAGATCTGCGGCAGGGCTTTTAATAGTATCCCTTTGTTTTTTTATGTAGGTGGCATTGTATTGATCTCCGGAATTCTATCAAGGATATTGATCAAAGAAGCTTATTATGAAGGTGTGCCAAAAGGTATGTTGATATTTCTTGGCATTGTATCAGTTCTTGCTACAAGCCAATTAGCTGTATCGATAGTAAACTGGATAGCTACTAAATTATCAAAGCCTTGTTTATTGCCAAGAATGGATTTTTCAGAAGGCATCCCTGATGAATACCGCAGCATGGTGGTAGTACCAACAATGCTTACAAGCATCTCCGGTTTAGATGATCTGATAGAAGGATTGGAAGTACGCTTTCTTGCTAACAGAGATGCTAATTTATATTTTGCATTATTAACTGATTTTAAAGATTCGTCAGAAGAAACATTACCGGAAGATGAACATCTGTTACAGGCAGCCAGAACAAAAATTACTGAGCTAAACAGAAAATATAACAGAACTGTCAACGATACTTTTTTCATTTTCCATCGTCCGCGCAAATGGAACCCTTACGATAAAATATGGATGGGTTACGAACGTAAACGTGGAAAATTGGGTGAACTGAATACATTGATACATGGTGAAGGAAAAGAAAATTTTTCACTGATTGTTGGTGAAGAAGAAATGTTCACCAAAGTAAAATATATTATCACGCTTGACACCGATACACAACTACCTCGTGATACCGCATGGAAATTAGTAGGGACAATGGCTCATCCATTGAACCATGCTTTATATTCTGAAAAGAAAAAACGTGTTACAGAAGGTTATACTATTCTCCAACCAAGAGTATCTAATAGTTTACCCGATGAGGAGAGTTCTATCTATGCAAGGATACATGGGAATGAGCCTGGCACTGATCCTTATACAAGAGCCACTTCTGATGTATATCAAGATCTGTTCAACGAAGGTTCATTTATTGGCAAGGGAATTTATGATGTAACGATGTTTGAACAAACAATAAAAAACAGGTTCCCTGAAAACAGAATATTAAGTCATGATCTTTTAGAAGGATCATACACACGTGCAGGACTGGTGACTGATATACAATTCTATGAAGAATATCCTGCAAGATATAGTACGGATATGCAACGCCGTCAAAGATGGATAAGAGGTGACTGGCAAATTGCAACATGGATATTGCCCTTTGTTCCAGGAAATCCTAAAGGCTTTACAAAAAATCCATTATCGTTACTTTCTAAATGGAAAATATTCGACAATATTCGTCGTAGCCTTGTTCCATTTTCATTTTTATTATTGTTTCTATACGCATGGGGGCTTTCAGCTATGCCAATGTTCTGGACATCAGCCGTAATTCTTATAATCCTTACACCAAGTGTTGTTAACCTTATTTGGGATCTATTTAGAAAGCCCGCAGATGTGATCTTTTCTCAGCATTTAGTCTTTTCTATAAAAGCCGGCAAAGATCATTTCATTCAACAGGCTATAGATCTTATTTGTTTGCCTTATGAAGTATTCTCCAATATAGATGCGATCTTCCGTACGTTATGGAGAATATTTATTTCAAGAAAAAGGTTACTGCAATGGAACCCATTCAACAGTGCGCAGAATAATCAAAAAACAATTTTCCAAGCGTATTTTGCTATGTGGTTCGCACCATTTTTTGCCGTACTTCTTTTCTTCTACCTAAGTTTCTACAATCACTTTGCATTGGTTATTGCTACACCTATCTTAATTCTTTGGGCATTAGCGCCGGGCATTGCATGGTCTGTAAGCCTTTCGAGTACAAAAAATGAGGATCATCTTTCTGCTGAACAAAATATTTATTTAAGAACATTGGCAAGAAGAATATGGGCATTCTTTGAAAATTTTGTTACAGAAGAAGACAACTGGTTACCGCCAGACAATTACCAGGAACATCCAGTTGAAAGAGTAGCGCATCGTACCTCTCCTACTAATATCGGTTTGTCGCTTTTGGCAAATGTTACTGCACATGATTTTGGTTATATCACTACTACCAAATTGATTGAACGCACTTCAAACACAATAGGCACAATGCTTCGAATGGAAAGATACCAGGGACATTTGTATAATTGGTATGATACTGTCGCTTTGGTTCCTTTAAATCCAAAATACATTTCTACTGTAGATAGTGGTAATTTAACCGGACATCTGATCACATTAAAACAAGCATTGGTATCTATCCCCGATAAAAGAATTATAAGTGAAAACGCTTTTGAAGGTTTGCTAGACACGTTAAGAATTCTAACAGAAAAGACAAGAGACAAATCTGACATCAAAATATTTTTGCAGAAAGTTGCAGACTCTTATCCAAATGAAACCGGAAGCCTTATAGAAACAAAAAAATATATAGATAAATTAGATACCGATTTTACAGAGTTACTTGTCAACTTAGATCTTGATCCTGATAACGAAGACGACTGGTGGTCAGAAAAAATTTTGTTACAAATAAAAAGTATAAAAAAGGAATTAGCATCTTTAGCTCCGTGGTTATTATTGCCGCCTGTTCCCGCAAAATTTGAAGCACTTATTCCTGAATTACCAATCGTTGCTTCATTGAAAGAATTAGCAAAAATTGAACAGCTATTATTGCATAAAATAATTGAATGTTATTCTTCTGAAAATACGGGAGAAGAAAATGTGTGGCTCACTAATTTCAGAGAAGGCATTACAGAATCCGGCAGACGCGCAAAAGAAATGATATTGACATTAGATCAGCTGGCAGCAAAATGTATTGACCTATCAAATATTGATTATGATTTTCTTTACGACAGATCTCAACATTTATTAACAATCGGTTTTAATGTTGATGAACAACGAAAAGATAATAGCTACTACGATCTGTTAGCATCTGAAGCAAGACTCACAACTTTTGTTGCCATTGCACAAGGCAAACTGCCACAGGAAAGTTGGTTTGCATTAGGCAGACAATTAACCAACCTAGGCACTACTCCTATTCTTCTTTCATGGAGCGGATCTATGTTCGAATACCTGATGCCTAATTTAGTAATGCCTACATACACCAATACTTTATTAGAACAAACCAATATAGCAGTTGTTCAAAAACAAATTGAATACGGAAAAAAACGTGGCGTACCATGGGGTATTTCCGAATCAGGTTATAATATGGTTGATGCACAGCTCAATTATCAATACCGTGCATTTGGCGTTCCCGGACTTGGGTTTAAACGTGGTTTGGGTGAGGATACAGTTATTGCACCTTACGCATCCATAATGGCATTAATGATCGCACCAGAAGATGCTTATAAAAATTTACAAGTATTAAAAGAAGCGGGCTTTGAAAGTAAGTTTGGTTTTTATGAAGCTATAGATTACACAGCTACACGCTTATTAAGAAGACAAACTAATTCGATCGTAAGATCATTCATGGCGCATCACCAGGGGATGAGTTTTTTATCGATCAGTTATTTGGTTCATAACCAACCAATGCAAAAAAGGTTTGAATCTGAAGTGCAGGTAAAATCTACTTTATTATTATTACAAGAAAGAGTACCAAGAATTACAACATTCTATTCACCTAGTGTTCATGCATCGGATATTAATTTAGTACCTGCAGGAACGGATACATCAATGCGTGTAATTAATACGCCACACACAATAATACCTGAAGTTCAATTATTATCCAACAGCAGGTACCATGCAATGATCACCAATGCGGGCGGTGGTTATAGCAAATGGAAAAACATTGCAGTTACCCGTTGGCGTGAGGATGCCACTTGTGATAACTGGGGAACATTCTGTTATATACGTGACCTGGATAATAATATCTTCTGGTCATCAGCCTATCAACCTACTTTACAACAAGGAGAGAATTACGAAGCGGTATTTTCACAAGGGCGCGCAGAATTTCGTCGTCGTGATATGTCGTTGGAAACACACACAGAGATTGTTGTTTCGCCTGAAGATGATATTGAATTAAGAAGGGTTCATATCACTAACCGTTCACGTAAAAAAAGAACGATTGAAATCACCAGTTATGCTGAAGTAGTATTAGCTCCTGCGAATGCAGATGAAGCACATCCTGCATTTAGTAATTTGTTTGTACAAACAGAGGTGAATAAACAACGTCATGCCATTATCTGTACGCGTCGTCCCCGCACAGAAAAAGATGCTACGCCATATATGTTTCATTTAATGAAAGTGCATGACGCAGAGATAAAAAATATCTCTTACGAAACAGATAGACTACAATTCATCGGCAGAGGCAATACAATGAGCAGTCCGAAAGTGATGAAACAAGACGATGAACTTTCAGGAAATGAGGGTGCTGTTCTTGATCCGGTTGTTTCTATTCAATATAGAATTGTCATTGAGCCACATGAAACCGTTATCATAGATATGATATACGGCGTAGGTGATACAAGAGAAATTTGTAATAGCCTAATCGAAAAATATCAGGACAGGCATCTTACCAACAGAATTCTTGAATTAGCATGGACACATAGCCAGGTTATATTAAGACAAATTAATGCTTCAGAAGCAGATGCACAATTATATGCAAGACTTGCCAGTTCTATTATATTTGCGAATGCTTCTTTAAGAACCGATACGTCTATCATTATAAAAAATCGTCGTGGTCAATCTGGCTTGTGGAGCTATTCTATTTCAGGTGATCTGCCAATTATTCTTTTGCAAATTGAAGATGCTGCTAATATTGAATTGGTTAAGCAAATGGTGCAGGCTCATGCCTACTGGCGTTTAAAAGGATTGTTAGTTGATCTTGTAATTTGGAACGAGGATCATGGAGGTTACAGACAAGTTTTGCATAATGATATTATAAGCCTGGTTGCACCGGGAACTGTTGATGCAAAAGATAATCAAGGCGGAATTTTTATTCGCTCTGCAGATCAGATCTCAAACGAAGACAGAATATTATTTCAAACAGTAGCACATATTGTTATCTCCGATAGATATGGATCATTGGAGGAACAAATGATCAGAAGAAATAAATTAAAATCTACTATTCCATATTTTAGCCCGACTAAATTTCACGCTACTGTTACAACATCTGTTGCACCAAAAACAAACCTGCAATTTTTTAATGGCATTGGTGGATTTTCTGAAGATGGAAAAGAATATGTCATTACTACAACGCCAACACAACCAACGCCAGCACCATGGGTGAATGTATTAGCCAATCCGAATTTCGGATGCATCATTTCAGAAAGCGGACAATCATATACCTGGTTAGAGAACGCGCATGAATTTCGTTTAACCCCATGGAACAATGATTCTATCATCGATCTAAAAGGTGAAGCATTTTATTTGAGAGATGAGGAAAGCGGAAAATTCTGGTCACCAGCTCCCCTACCATGTCGCGGACAATCTCCATACATCACAAGACATGGATTTGGTTATAGCATTTTTGAACATAGTGAAGATGGTATTGATTCCGAAATGACCGTGTATGTTGACATTGAAGCGCCGGTTAAATTTATCGTTCTAAAATTAAAAAATAATTCAAACAGAGATCGGCGTATTTCTGCAACGGGATATATTGAATGGGTATTAAGTGACCTGCGTTCAAAATCATTAATGCATGTAATAACCGAGATGGATACTGACAATGGAACTATCTTAGCAAGCAATGCCTACAATACAGAATTTGAAGGCAGGGTTGCATTTTTTGATATTGATGATGCAGGCAAAACATTTACAACAGATAGAACAGAATTTATTGGCCGCAACGGAACAATGGGCAATCCTGATGGAATGAACAGAGCTAAGCTCTCGGGCAAATTGGGTGCAGCACTTGATCCATGTACCGTATTACAAACTGCATTTGATCTGCCTGAACAAAGTGAACGTGAAATTATTTTCAGGTTGGGTGCAGGAATTAATATGAGTGAAGCTTTAAACACCATCAATAAATTTAAAGGACGTAGTGCTGCAAAAGAAGCTTTGGCGAAAGTCAATAAATTCTGGCAAAAAACTTTAAGCACTGTGCAAATTCAAACACCTGATGCAGCTGTAAATATTATGGCCAATGGATGGTTGAATTATCAAACATTAGCATCACGTATTTGGGGACGTAGTGGATTCTATCAATCAGGTGGTGCATTTGGATTTAGAGATCAGTTGCAGGATGTGTTATCATTATTACATAACGAGCCTGCGCTCGTACGCGAGCAAATTATTTTATCTG
>DATHNB010000205.1:0-3896 GCA_035486495.1 Ferruginibacter sp.
TAATTGATATTGCTTTTCATATCCTCCGAATGAAGCAACTTCTGCGACACCGGATACAGTTTGTAATGCAAATTTTACATACCAATCTTGCAAAGCACGCTGTTCACCGAGATCCATTTTAGGAGCATCTAAATGATACCAGAAGATATGTCCTACGCCTGTTCCATCGGGACCAAGCGTAGGCGTTATCCCCTGAGGTAATAATCTTTGAGCGTAATTGAGTCTTTCCAATATACGTGTGCGAGCCCAGTACACGTCAACGTTGTCTTCAAATACCACATACACGAAGCTCATCCCGAACATAGATGTAGCGCGGATGTTTTTCACTTTTGGTATGCCTTGTAAATTGCTTACTAACGGATACGTGATCTGGTCTTCAATTACCTGCGGACTTCTTCCCATCCATTCTGTAAAAACAATTACTTGATTTTCACTAAGGTCAGGAATAGCATCGATAGGATTTTGTTGTACATTGTATAGGCCCCCAATAAATAGTACTATAGCTATCGCTACCACGATATATCTGTTGCGTAAGGAAAACTCAATTAGTTTCTGAACCATTGTTTTAATTATTTGCTCATTGTTGAATCGTGACTCATAGACATGGTTTTCGTTTCAGTAGATTTTACCTCAACCAGATCCATTCCACATTTTGGACACTTGCCGGGCTTATCCGAAATTACTTCAGGATGCATTTTGCAAGTATACTTTACTGTTGATGTCATGCTACTCTTTGTAGTATCCATGGCCATCTTAGTTGTATCCATTGCTACCATTTTAGTTGTATCAGCCGACATCTTTGCAGTAGTATCTGCTGCAGGAACCGTTGATGAAGTACTACCTGAACAAGCAGTAAGTGTTGCTACTAAAATTGTTACAGCAGAAATCATAATTGCTCTTTTCATTTGTTTTGGTTTTATGATTAAAAATTAATTACACATTCAATTAGCGTAAAAAGAATACGCATATAGCCCAATAAGCACTACCTAATCAATAAAAGATAAAATAAATTGTATGTAAAATCGAGCCCTAAGAACAGGGATAAGTAAGAAACGTATTATTAAATACGGATAGAACGGATAAAAATATAAACGGGAGTATTGCTATGTAACAACGGCGGATCATTGATTCCGCTCGTTACATTTACTTGAGGATTAACAAAACAAATTAACTTAAATGAAGAAAGATGAGTATCAAGCTGTACAAAATGATTAGCATCAAAAGCTATAGCATCAGCCTGTACATGATTATCTTTTACTTTGGAAGAAAAGTATTTTGTTTTACAACAGCCTGTCCCAATAGTTTTCTTTTCAGCTTTTTGTTTACTCTCGGTTGAAAATGAAAGAGAAACAGATCTCAATTTTCCGCAACAATAAAACTCTTTCACTACCATCCCAAACGTTGATGAGGTATAAACAAGAATGAGTAATATGAGCGAAAATTTTTTCATGTTGCTTAACTAAAGGTAGAAATAAATTTTATAATGATAAATATAAAATTTACTAAACATTATATCCAATGATTATCTTGAATTTAGTGGCATTTAAACCAACGTTTTAAAGCCATTTTCCCATTAATTACTTTACACATTAATTTAAAGATTAGAGTAATTTCAGTAGTTTATCTGCATTACTATGTGCTATTTTTTCTACCTGATCAGAAGGAAGCGAAATATTATCTAGAAACTCTTTTCCCTGTTCATTCGTGCTAAAAGGGTAGTCTACAGAGAACATAATATTATCTATTCCGAAAGTATCAATAGCCGTCATTAATGGAGGATTAGTGAAGATTCCACTGGTCGTAATAAATACCTGTTCATGCAAAGTTTCAATAACTGAACGTTGGTTAATACCTACTTTTTCAGGTTTAAATGCATTGTCACATCTTACCATCATCATGGGTATCATCTCTCCCATATGGCCAATGATCAATTTTAATTTAGGATAACGATCGAAAGTTCCTGAAATAATTAAACGCAAAACATGAATCGCGGTTTCTGAATGCCATCCCCAGCCGGCTATTGACAACAGCATACCGGAATACTTTGGTAGATTACTATAATAAGCGTCTACAACTGCTTTCGGTGGTAAACCGGGATGTAGATATATTGGCACACCCAACAGTTCAGCACGTTGCAAAATTGGTGCAAATTCCGGGTCGTCTAAAAATTTATCATTTGTAAGTCCATTAATTAAAGCTCCTTTAAAACCATGCGTTTTAACAGTTCTTTCCATTTCATCGGCTGCATCTTTTGGAGCACTCATTGGCAAATGTGCAAACGCAGCAAAACGATCGGGATAATCATTTATTTTCTCTGCGATCGCATCATTATACTGCTTAGCAAAGGCTGGCCCATCTTTAGAATTTAAAAGATCCGCCCCTGCACCTGCAACAGATAATATTTGTAAACTAATACCATTATCATCCATAGATCTTAAACGTTCGCCAGTAATATCTGCCAATTTTGACGATAATTGTTGCATCATTGGTGAATGATCAATTGAATGTTTAGCCATTAATTCTTTCGGTATCCGGCTAGTTAATTCTGGAAATGTAAAGTGTTCTTCAAGGGTTACAATGCGCATATTTTATATAATTGTAGTATAAAAATATTCAAATTGGGCCATAAGATTTGTAAACTTTTACGCTGTTAACTTATTATATTATTATACCATTGTTAATCCTTAAAATAACAAATACAATGCCGCTTAATATGCTATTTTAATATTATATCAAAATGCCTATTATCACTTATTACTACCATATGTAATAAGAAAGAAATCTTTTATTGTTAAATTATTCATCGGAATTCTGGGAGGCATAATATTTGTCAATATGTGAGTAGAACATTTAATAATTAATATGCGTCAGGATTTAATAATATCAAAATCGGTAACTATTGATAGTTGTCAAGACAAAGTTTGGAATGCATTAGCAAATCCGCAGATTATCAGAGAGTATTTACTTAAAACAGGAGTGATGGTCAAGATGGAAGATGGAAACGAAATGATTTTTCATGGCGAATATAATGGGCATAAATACAGAGATCACAAAGTTATTTTTAAGAATTCTTCAAATGGAGAAATAAGTTATAGTTATTGGAGTGGTTTGCCGGTACCTGAAGATATAGAAGAGGAATTTTCAACAGTAACCTATAATTTATATAGCAAAGCAAATAATCAAACTGAACTTACGTGGACACATAAAGGGTATCCAAATGAAGAAGAATTTAAACTCTCATTAAATAAAATCGATGTTTTTTTATACCAAATAAAAAATATTGTAGAAGGTTCAAATGTAATGAGTAATTAAAAGACTGTAGACAGCATTCATTAAAATTAAATCATGAAAAAGGTAATTATTTCAGGCTTGGTGGTAGGTGTAATTTTTTTAATCCTAAGTATTTTAATTGGGTTTATTATCAGTTATTTATTCCCCAATATCATAATGCCATATTTCGATTCTGCTTTTAGTATGCAGCCAGATAGAATAGCATTTTATTACCTTCATCCTTTTATAATTGGATTAGCACTCTCATGGTTTTGGACTCGTTTTAAAGAAACTTTAAAAGGATCATATATTACACGAGGAGTTGAATTTGGATTGATTTATGCTGCGGTAGCTGTATTTCCAATGATGTGGCTAATTTATAGTGCGATGAGTATATCTTTAGCATTTATTACAATATGGTTTCTATTGGCATTATTACAGGCCGTAATTGCTGGGTTAATTTTTGAAAAGATGAATCCATGAAGTGGATTCATCTCAATCTATAAAATTACTACCATATTCATCCTGCTTCAAGCTACTTTCTACATTGGATTTAGTGCTAATTATCTATGAAACATCAAATCTTCATAATTGATATAAACTGTATTCTATCCAAGCATAAACAT
>DATHNB010000206.1:0-4879 GCA_035486495.1 Ferruginibacter sp.
TCAACTTCGTAACCAGGTGTATGGGCACTAAAAAAAGTAAAGGCGCCTGCAATCTCCGGTTGCTTATTTGCTTCAGCTACAAACTGATTGACAACTTTTTCAAATGTTTTAATATCATCGTTTGATTGCCTTTGTTCTATCTGAATACTGAACCCGCCTGCATTACCCAAACCAGGAATAGCTGGTGGGGGTATTACGACGATCTTTGCTTCTTTGATCGCTGCAAATTTTTTATTCAGTGCAGCAATAACGCCCTGTAATCTTAAACTGTCGGCATCTCTGTCATCCCACGGTTTTAATTGCATGAAGATGGTACCACTATTAGATTTAGAGCCACCTGTTAATGCATTATAACCACCAAGCGCCGCAACGTGTAAAACTCCTGGAGTGTTTTGTGATATCTTCATCACGCTATCCAATACGGTTAACGCTCTTGTAGTAGAACCGGCTTCAGGAATTTCAAACGAGATATATAATCTTCCATCATCTTCCGTAGGTATAAATCCTGTAGGTTTACTTTTGAAAAGAAATACATCAGCTGTAATTAAACAAGCTAATAATACCAATGCTAAAGGCATTCTTCTGATAAACCCTTTTACACCTAATGTATAATTCAGACTGAATTTTCTGTACCATTCATTAAACTTATAAAAGAATTTATTCAGGCCCTTAGATTTTTCATCAATGTGTTGTGGTTTTAGTAACAACATACACAAAGCTGGCGTTAATGATAATGCGATAAAAGCAGAGATCAATACAGAGATGGCGATCGTGATGGCAAACTGCTGATATAATTTACCAACAATACCAGGAATGAAACCAACAGGAACAAACACAGCAGCCAAAATTAATGCAATCGCAATAACGGGTGCAGTGATGTCGTGTAAAGCCTTATTCGTCGCATCTTTGGCAGATAAGCCTTCAGTGTCAATATAATGCTGAACAGCTTCCACCACAACGATCGCATCATCCACCACAATACCAATGGCCAATACAAAACCAAACATGGTTAATGTATTGATCGTAAATCCTAATGGAATAAACGCTATAAATGTTCCTACAATAGCAACAGGAATGGCTAATATCGGAATTAACGTTGTGCGCCAGTTTTGAAGGAAGAAGAACACGACAAGAGTTACCAATCCTAATGCGATCAATAAAGTTTCTACCACATCAGAGATAGATACTTTAACCACTGTAACAGATTCAAATGGTACCACATAATTCACATCAGTAGGAAAATATTTTTTCATTGCATCCATGGCTTTGTAAACGCCATCTGCAGTGGCTAAGGCATTACTGCCAGGAGCCTGATATACCAATAGATAAGAAGCCCTTTTACTATCTACAAATGAGTTGGCAGTATAACTTACTTTTCCTAATTGTATACGCGCAACATCTCTTAAATAAACTGTAGAACCGGTTTGTGTATTGGAACGTACAATAATATTACCAAACTCTTTTTCTGTTGTCAACCTGCTGTTAGTAAATACAGTAAACTCAAAAGCAGCAGATGAATTTTGTGGTGGAGAAGCGACGGAACCTGCCGCTACCTGTAGATTTTGTTCGTTAATGGCATCTTGTATATCATTCGCCGTAAGTCCGAGTTGAGTAAGCTTACTAACGTCAATCCATACACGCATTGCAAAATTATCCGCACGACTAAATACGTCGCCAACACCTGGTACGCGTAATAGTTGGTCACGCACATAAATGTTAGCATAGTTATCCATGAATGGAATACTGTGTGATCCTTTAGGAGAATAAACAGCTACCAGCATTAAAATACTTGGGTTGCGTTTTAATGTAGTAATACCTAATTTTTGTACCTGGATCGGTAATGCGGGTGTAGCAATACCAACACGGTTTTGAATATCAAGTGCCACAACATTTGGATCTGCATTAATATCAAGTGTAGCAGTAATAGTAGAGTTACCATTGTTGGCACTGTTACTTTGCATGTAAGCCATGCCTGGAACACCATTTACCTGTGTTTCAATAGCAGTGGTAGTTGTCTGCTCAACTGTTTGTGCATCTGCGCCTGTAAAGTTGCTCGTTATCTGAACCGTTGGCGGTGTGATATTTGGATACTGGCTGATAGGCATATTTAAAATAGCTATCGTACCAACTAACAATATCACTAACGATATTACGATCGCTGTAACAGGTCTTCTTACAAATATATTTGTTGACTCCATAATTATATTTTTTAGCCAGGCTGTAGTTTTTCAATTAAACTTCAGTGGCGTCGCACATTTCATCTTTTGTTTTGCTATGAAGCAAATGAGAATACTATTTTGTTTTAACAGCAGTAACCTTAATATTTGAACTGTCTCTTAATTTTTGTACACCTTCGGTTATCACACTATCTCCTGTTTGTAGGCCATTACTAACAACAACTTTATCATTTATTTTCGTAGCAAGAGTAACTTTATGTTGTATCGCTTTTCCACCATCTGCAACAAATACAAAATATTCTCCTAGTTGTTCAACAACAGCTTTGTAAGGTATTAACAGCTGTTGTCCGCCACCGTTATTATTAACACGAACATTGCAATTCATACCATCGCGCAGCATATTATTCGGATTAGGAAAAACTAATCTTGCTTTGATCGTTCCTGTCTGCGGATCAACCGCTCTGTCTATAAAAGCGATATGGCCGTAATAAGGATAAACACTTTGATCTGTTAATATCAATTGGAAAGTAGAATCTTTAGCATCTGCTTTTTGTTGCAATTTCAAAAAATATGGAATTTGTCTTTCATCAACATTAACGTCAACAGCAATTGGGCCATCTCCTGAAACAGTGTTTAAAACTGTTTGTCCGGGTGTAACCACGGCACCAACTTTTACTTGTGAAATACCGATTGTTCCTGTCAATGGGGCATTGATGGTAGAGAAGCGCACATTGTTTTCCAAAGAAGCGGCACTCGCTTTTGAAGCCTGCACCTGCATCTTAGCAGATTGCAAGTCAGCGACAGCATGATCCAATGTTTGCTTTGCGATCGCATCATTTTTTGCAAGCTCCTGGTAACGGTCCGCATCTTGTTGCGCTTTCGCTTCGTTTGCGTTAGCTACACTCAAGTTAGCAACAGCCTGATCGTAATTAGCGACATACTGTTGTTTATCGATAGCATATAATTTTTGTCCTTTTGTTACATGCTGACCATCCTGAAAATAAATATCAGTGATATAACCTGATACCTGCGGCCTGATATCTACGGCTTGTAATGAAGTAATAGTTCCTGCATAATCGTCAGAATATGCAGCGGTACCTTCTGCTACAGGATATACCGATACATTCACCGGTGGTGGAGGTGGCGGTGGTGGAGCTCCTCCGCAGGATGATAAAATTATCATACTAATTAACGCATATCCAAGTTGTGTTCTCTTTTGTAACATATCAGGTATTTTCTTTTTAATATTGAATTGATCCTAAAGCTTTTTCTACATCAAACTTACTGCTTAAAACATTGTATAAAGCATTGGTGTAATTTACTTCTGAACTGCGTAAGTCGCTCTCAGCAGTAATTACATCAAGATAAGTTTTAACGCCGGCCTTATATTGTAATTGAATAGTATTGTAAACATCTGTCGATAGATCAAGGTTATCTTTTAGTAAATAATAATCAGTCAGGTTACTTTTATAAATAGCCATTGCAGCAGTGAATTCTGTATTTACTTCATTGTGTAAATTGGCAAGGTCATAATCAGTACGTTGCAATTGTAATTGCGCCACTTTAATATCATTCACTCTTTTACCTCCCTGAAAAATAGGAAGCGTTAATGTAATACCCGCGTAAGAATTTGGGTAGTCATTGTTATACAATGGAGGGAATTCATTATTGATATAACTCCAGTTATAAGCGGCAAATGCAGATAGACTAGGAATGTAGCCCCATTTATAATACTTTACACTGATCGCCAATAATTTTCTTTGTGTTTCGAGTTGTTGGTATTCAATACGATTTTGATAATTAACAACCAGGTTGGTATCTATCAAAACATCGTTCTGCATTGCGGCACTATCATATTTAAGATTCAAGCTGTCTGTTAAAGAGTAACCCATCTGTTGTCTTAGAAAAGCATATTTTTCTTTTAAGCTTTCTTCGTATTGCTTCTTTTCTGCTTTAGCATTATTCAACGCAATAGTAGCACGCTTGTAATCTACTTTATCAACAAGACCGAACTGGTATTGGTGGTAGGCATCTTTTAAACTGCGGTCTAAACGAACGATATCATCAGCAGTTAATTCAATTTGTTTTTGTGTAAGCAATACATCGTAAAAAGCTTTAGCAACATTTACTGTTACATCAATCTTATTACTGATAATATTTTGTTTTGCTTGTGTGCGAACATCTCTTGCTGTGCGACTAGCTAAAAATGCATCTCTGTTAAAAAGATTTTGCGTGCCGGAAAAACCAATATTGGAATTATTGTAAGCTCCTTGAGGTACAACACTACCTTCGAAAGCCGTAGCAGGCAATTGAAAATAATTTTGATAATTAGCACCAAAATTTATTTGCGGATACCATGCAGATAACTGACTTTTTATTTGGTGCTCCGTAATTTGCTGATCGATCAATGATTGCTGAATTGCGGGTTGATGTTGCAAAGCAAATTGCACACAATTAGATAATGTTGCATTGGTAAGCGTTGTGTCAGACTTGGCGGTTGTCTGCGCTGTACAATTATAAATAATGCCATTTAATAACGTTAATAAACAAACGATGTATTTCATACTTTCTTAAAATAATAAAGACGCTGGTTTTGCTCAGTGTATTGAGAAGACAAATTGATAGGGCAAATTTATACCGTTTGGTATTCTTCTCAAAATCTTATTTAGTTTTTTGTTATAAGCGGTAAACAAATGACAAAA
>DATHNB010000207.1:0-2743 GCA_035486495.1 Ferruginibacter sp.
TTCCATTGAAATCTATATAAGTAGCTATAGGATCTTTACCATCACAACATACCTGAGTGCATCCCACACTTTCTATAGAAATGTTCGTGTCATTAATGGAAATTATTTTAGAATAACAATCATTAACATCTAGGTTATAAGTAACGGTACTTCTTGATACAGACATAAAATATTGTTTCTTTTGAGGCAGATAGGTAGTATTTCCAATTTCAATTTTTTCAAGTTTCCATCGGCCTTGCAATCTGTCAATCGGGTCTGGTCCTATACTAGACAAGTAAAATAAAATTGAAATAAATAATGCCTTCACTGATTAGATGTTAAACTCTGCTGCAAATTTAACATCTTCAGGTTAAACTACGCTAGTCGTCAAAAACGGCGTATCCTTTACGGGTCTGATTTTTTGCTACTGCTTCTTTATCTACATAGTGTTTGTTTACAACTGTTGGCGAACTATGCCCGGTTAAAAATTCAGGGTGTCCCCCAGTAGCTATAAATTTGCTCGTTACATCTGCTTTTCTCAGGCTCTTAAATGTAAGTATCCGTTTTGTGTTGAGTAGCCTGTAGTAGTGATTAAACCCGCTTCTCAAAACACTTGCAATCTCATAATCTCTTTGAGCTGATGCTTTAAGTGAATCAGCTAAAACAAATAAATCTTTACCCTTCTTTTTTTTATAACCTGAGTTATTCAGTATTTCTATGAGATTCTGAGAAATAGGAAGGTATTTATACTTCTTAAGTTTATCATCAAAAATTTTCCGCGACCGATTAACCTTTTGGTCTTCTATTTTAATAAAAGCCGGTAATCCTCCTTCTTCAACTATATTGTTGTACCTGAAATTAATTATTTCATCCATTCTTCCGCCAAGTTCTAAAGCAATTTTCAACCCTTTCGATAGCCAGGGGCGGTAATAGAACTTAAATTTTACTATTTCCTTTTTGTCCTTATACATTCCGCTCTCACGAGTTATGAGTTTAATCATGCTATTAAATTCTTGTTTAGTTATTGAGTTAGGATTCACTGCCCAGGCCTTCTTTTTTATTTTGTTGAAGTATCTGGCAGAAGCGTATTTCCTTTCCATCAACCAAATTTCAAATGAATTGACATTCCCTCTCATATTATTAAATGTGGGCGTTTTAAAACCTCGACTTTCCAATCCGGAATAAAACCACCCCACAACCTCACTTGTAATATCTGATACTTTAAATTTAGCAAGGTCTCTTTGATGACTGGTGATTTCTTCCTTTAGGATTCGTATGGTGCGGAAAACAGTGTTTATGTAATAATTTTCACGGAGCTTCACTTCATGTGGCGGAACTCCGTAATTATGTAGGAACCTGTAATACTCATCTATAGCATCTATTAATAACTTTCCATTATCTAAGCCTTCATCGGTCGAAATTGCGGCGGGCTGCGAAATTTTGCTGAGTTTATTTATTTTCTTATTAAGATTTTGTATCAGTAAAGACATTTTATCCAGCCTCTCGTTTATTTCTTTGTTCTTGTTCATTGCTTTTAGGCTATTACATTTATTAACTACAACTCTTTACTTCTTCCATTTCCTGCAAGGTAGCATAGAATTGGCTTAGTGCATACCGAAAGTTTAAGGTATTACCATAAGAGACTGTGTAACTTTAGTTGCCTATACTTCGTCCACAAGGTGGTCAATCAAAATGCGCTAAGTAAAGTCATAAAGTAGGTAACAAAAAAATACATTAATCCGGAATATCCCAAACATCCTCTCCATATTGCCATATATAAGGTACAAACTTATCAAGATCGAATCCTTCTGAAAACTTTGGTCTTAGTTTTCCGCTAATCGTATTTGCTATTACAGTGGTTTCTCCTTCAGGGGTACACTCCTTTATTCGCTCGATAATTTCAAGGTAAACCGGAAGTGGTAAATTAGCCTTCCTAACCTCCTTTTTATTCTCTCGAGTTAATTTATTGATAGGAATTAATTTGCCATCCGGCATTTCAAGCATTTCTTTTACGCGTCTCATAGAAATATAATTTAAGTCAAATATATTAAATACTAATTATCTATTATATATTCTGAAGTTATTTTCATTTAGAAGCCAAATTAAATAAAAAAGGCGACTGTCCTTTTGAGTTAGCCGCCTTTTACTTATAAATAAATGGTTACTTTAGATTATTCAATTATATGATAATTAAAAGATGGAGCAGTACAGCCAGTATTCCCATAGTTGTAATAAAAAAACAAAGAAAAAGTTGTTGGAGTTGATGTCACATAATAACTACATCCTTCGGCTAGTTGTGGCACACTAATGCCGTTATTATCCACACCCATTCCACCATTGGCTGGAGTAATTACTACAACCGGAGCAACATTGTATGGTTTATCGAATGTAATTGTTAGTTCTGTATTTGCAACCCCATTTTGAGTTCCCGTAGTAGTAATAGTACCTTTTGTGTCTGTTGATCCACTTACAAAGCCCATCCCAGTGATGCCATTCGTGGTAGTAACAGTATAGGTAGTAGGCGTAGTACCCAAGCTCTTTATATGACAATTACTATTAGGGCCTCCACCATCCGCAACTTCCAAATCAGCAATTGGACTAGCAACTCCAATTCCCACATAAACAGAATTTGAACCTGTTCCTCCTAAGACGAGACAATTACTTGCACTTACTTTTGCTTTGGAACCAATCGCAGTAGCATTGCGTAGGCCAGAACTTCCTACATCAGCTAAAGTACCTATTGCAGTATTACCATTGCCTGTAG
>DATHNB010000208.1:0-5559 GCA_035486495.1 Ferruginibacter sp.
AAACATAATATTTGCTATTTATTAACAAATATTATGTTTTAATTATATGATATCTTATTTACCAAATTTGATTTTTCCTTTTGGATAGATCGCGCTATCACCTAGCATTTCTTCAATACGGATCAATTGATTGTATTTAGCAACGCGGTCAGTTCTTGAAGCAGAACCGGTTTTAATTTGTCCGCAATTTAAAGCTACAGCCAAATCAGCGATTGTTGTATCTTCTGTCTCACCGCTTCTATGACTCATGATAGTATTAAAGCCTGCATTTTGAGCCATGCTAACTGCATCGATCGTTTCAGTTAAAGTACCAATTTGGTTTACTTTAACTAATAAAGCGTTTGCAATTCCTTTATCAACACCTTGTTGAAGTCTTTTTACATTAGTAACAAAAAGATCATCACCTACTAACTGTACTTTTTTACCGATTGTATCAGTTAAGTTTTTCCAACCAGCCCAATCATCTTCAGCCATACCATCTTCGATACTTGCAATTGGATATTGTTTAGCCCAGCTTTCCCAGAATTTAACTAGCTGATCGCTGCTCATTTCTTTACCAGAACTTTTATGAAAAACATATTTCTTCTTTTTCGCATCCCACAATTCGCTGTTAGCAGCATCCATAGCGATTACGATTTGGCTACCTGTTTTGTAACCTGCAGCCTGGATAGCTGTTAATACTGTTTCAATTGCTTCTTCATTACTTTGAATGTTTGGCGCAAATCCACCTTCATCACCTACGTTAGTACTAAAGCCTTTTTTCTTTAATACACTTTTCAATGCATGAAATATATCAACACCCCAAGATAAACCTTCGCTGAAGCTAGAAGCACCAACAGGCATTACCATGAATTCCTGGAAATCGATTTTGTTATCAGCATGTGCACCACCATTCAAGATGTTCATCATTGGCATTGGCAATACTCTTGCATTTGTACCACCGATATAACGGAACAATGGAAGATTAGTTTCTAAAGCAGCAGCTTTCGCTACAGCCAAACTAACCGCCAACATTGCGTTTGCACCTAATTTGCCTTTGTTTTCTGTACCATCTAATGCGATCAACGCAGCATCAATACCTGTTTGATCAGCTATATCCCATCCTAATAAAGCTTCAGCAATTGTATCATTAACATTTTTTACAGCTTTTAAAACACCTTTACCGCCGTATACTTTTTTATTGTTATCACGAAGTTCTACTGCTTCATGTATACCTGTACTAGCTCCACTTGGTACCGCAGCACGACCTAAATGTTCGTTCTCAGTTAAAATATCTACTTCAATAGTAGGATTACCACGACTGTCTAAAATTTGACGAGCATGAATACTTGCGATGTAACTCATAATTTTTAATTATTGATTTATTGGTTAAGGTTTGATGTTAGATTGCGAAACACTTCTTCCAAAGAACTGCTTTCGCTTTGCAAAGAAACAATGTTCAGGTCGTTTTTCAAACTCAATTCTAATAATTGCTTCCTGATACTTTCCGGATTACTATTCTGAATCTTAAACTTTGAATTTTCGATCGCTATTACAACGCCGACTCCTGCTAAACTTTGCAAAGTTTTTATATCTATTTTCTCTTTGAATTCTACAATCACAATGTGTTTATCTGTGGTGCCGTTTTGCAAATTGCTTAGCGTATCATCTGCCACTATATTGCCTTTATTAATGATGATCACTCTATCACAAATAGCTTGTACTTCTTGTAAAATATGTGAAGAGAATAATACTGTTTTATCTTTCCCTAGTCTTTTTATTACTTCTCTTATCTCAACTATCTGGTTAGGATCCAATCCGCTGGTAGGTTCATCCAAAATTAAGACCTCCGGATCGTGTATCAATGCTGCAGCGAGTCCTACACGTTGTTTATATCCTTTACTTAGCTGCCCTATTTTTTTATTAGCTTCAGGAATTAACCCAACAGTCGTGATCACTTCCTGAATTTTTTCTTTTAAATTTTTACTTTCTATTTCATGTACGCCCGCAACAAATTCTAAATACTCTCTTACATACATATCAAAGTATAAAGGATTTGCCTCCGGCAGATAACCAATTTTCTTTTTTGTGGTAATAGAACTTGTAGAAACTATTGTATCACAAACTTCTGCTAACCCTCCATCAGCTTCTAAATAACCAGTCAGTATTTTCATCGTAGTGGATTTACCTGCTCCGTTCGGACCAAGAAAACCAACGATCTCACCCTTTCCAACTTTAAATGAAATACTATTTATCGCTTTTTGTTCGCCGTAAATTTTTGTAAGATTGCTAACTGTAATTGACATGTATCTCGTTAATGGTTGCAAAAATAAAAACGTCAAGTTAAAAAACCTGACGTTATAAGTTAATGTTATTCTTTTTTATCCCCGCCCTGATTTTCGCTAGGGTTAGGTCTTGGTTGATTCTGCTGGTTACGATTCTGTTGGTTACCTCCTTGTTTAGGTCCACCTTGATTTCTATTTTGCGGCGGCCTGTTCTGTTGATTCCTATTTTGATTGGGGTTTTGTGACCTGTTCTGTTGATTAGGGTTATTTGGTCGTTGTGGATTTTGCCCACCACGATTTTGTTGTGGCTGTCCTTGCCCTTGTTGAGGGTTTGGATTCTTGTTTTGTGGAGGACGTTGTTGATTTTTGTTCTGATTTGGATTTTGCCCACCACGTTCTCTCTCTCTTCTTTTGCGACTATCCTTTTCCAACATTTTTAAACTGATCTGTCCTACAACATCTGCATATTCCGGTTCAACTTCTTTTGGCTTGCCGCTCAATACTTCAACCGGTTCCAAATCATCAGGCCTGATGCCTTCTTTATTTAATGCTTTTATTTTTTTTACTCTCTCGATCGTTAATGGATATTGTTTATTACTATCCGGCATTGTGTACCACATCAAATTGCGGAAGATATCTTTCTTAACTAAAAATGCTCTGCTTTTTGCCACTTCAATTACTTCACAATCATTTGGAAAGAACTGTAATGCATCTAAATAAGTATCCAATTCATAATTTAAACAACATTTTAAACGACCGCATTGTCCGCTTAATTTTGTTTGATTGATACTTAAATTCTGATAACGTGCAGCGTTAGTATTTACACTTTTAAAATCTGTTAACCAGGTACTGCAACATAACTCACGACCGCAACTTCCGATGCCGCCTACTTTTCCGGCTTCCTGCCTTGCACCGATCTGTTTCATTTCCACCTTTACCTTAAACTCGCTGGCGAATATTTTTATCAGTTCTCTAAAATCTACTCTGTCATCTGCGATGTAAAAGAAGGTTGCTTTTCTGCCATCCGCTTGTATCTCTACTTCAGCAACTTTCATTTCTAATTTAAGCTGGCGCGCAATAGCACGACTGCGTATCATCACATCTTTTTCTCTTGCTTTTGTTTCTTTACATTTTGCAAGATCCGATTCAGTAGCTCGACGTAAGATTTTTTTGATATCAGCGCTATCCTCTTTGATGTTATTTTTCTTCAATTGCAAACGCACTAGTTCACCTGTAAGATTTACAGATCCTACATCAAAACCACTTACGCCTTCAACAGCGATCATATCCCCTTTTTCATAAAAGTGGATCGTGGTATTTTTAAAATAATCTTTTCTGCTTCCATTGTTGAAAGAAACTTCAACAATGCGGCAACCACTTTCGGGATCGCTAAAAGGTAGATTGGCTAACCAATCGTGAACATTCATTCTGTTGCAGCTTCCAGAGCTACAACTGCCATGACTTTGGCAACCACCTGGTGCGCTGTCTCCCGACCCGCAACTTCCACCGCTTCCACATCCCATATCTTTTTAATTAAGAATTAATAATGAATAATTAAGAATGAGGAGAAGGGAATTTTAATAGCAGAGGAATTACTGTAAACTTATGATCGTTATGCAATCTTGACCGAACGCTGATTTTTATGATTTTCAAGATAAGATCATGATAAATTCATAACAATCATGGTAATCTACGTTCTATCTTATTTATAATTCTACAACACGATATTCAGTAAAGATTATATGATAACAACAAAAAAATAATCTTATTTAGTAATACTTTCTGCCACAAGCCTTTTCCTCAATTGACCAAAATTAATGAATTGTTACTAATAATATGATAAAGCTTGATGGAGAGGGCATGAAATAGCATTTTTGCGTTGGCATTACGCTCAATATAATAGCTGGCTTTATCGAGCTCATTGATAATGGCTTCCTGCTGCGGCAGCGAGCATAACTTGTTTAGGCGCAATGCAAAATCGCGTTCATTGCCTGCAATTGACTCTGTATTTATAGGATCATCGCCGACAGCATTGAGGCGCACAGCCTGTTCCAGCAGATGAATAAAATATTTTACAAATTGCTTTTGTTTTTCCCTTCCTTGTTTGCTGATATCATCGATCCATTTCACTTGCGCTACAGGACCTCCTTTTAAAATAGCATTTAGCCATTCACGCAATAATCCTTGCCAATCATCTGCCGCATGTTCCAATAAATGTAGAGCTTCGCGATAGTTACCTTCGCTCAACGCTGCAACTTGTTGTGCTTTTTCAACAGCAATATCTTGCAATTCTAAAGCTGTTTCCACTTCTTTATTAGTCAGCAATGGAATTTTTACTAACTGTGTTCTTGAGATAATAGTTGGTAAAATCTGTTCCTCATTTTCCGCAACCAAAAGAAACAACGTATTTGGTGGCGGCTCTTCTATCAACTTTAATAGTTTGTTTCCTTCCTTGCCTAAAAATTCAGGCAACCACATGATGAGTATCTTGTATTCGCTCTCGAAACTTTTTAAATTTAGTTTACGAATGATATCGTTACACTCTGTTGCTGTTATGTTTCCTTGTTTATTTTCTGCACCAATAAACTGCAACCAGTCGTAAACATTGGCATAAGGATTTGCCGCAATAAATTCTCTCCACTCTTTTATATAATCTGTGCTGATAGGTTTATCCCCAGATTTTCTTGGAATAACCGGATAAGAAAAATGAATATCAGGATGTATTAACTCATTAGCTTTTTTACAAGCCGAACAAACACCACAAGCATCCGTTGCCGTCAGTGAATCCTGCATAGCTATTGCTGGTTCAGCATCTCCGAACATACTTACTTCCGCAGTTTTGGGTTTTGGCTTTTTACCACCAGTATTTTCACATACAATATATTGCGCAAATGCCATTGCCAATGATAATGATCCACTTCCTTCTTTTCCTAAAAACAATAAAGCATGGCTCAAACGATTGTGCTGAACCATTTGTGCCAATTGTTCTTTTACATCCGACTGCCCGATTACATCTTTGAATTGCATGGAGACAAAGATAATAAGATGGAAGTTGCGAGTTATAACTTACTGGTTACTTCGTCACTTAATACACTTGTTTTATTATGAATGACAGCAATCAGTTTTCCATTTTCATCCAACAAGAATTTTGTGAAATTCCATTTGATCGGATCAGTAACTCCAATTTTCGCAGCTTCTGAAACTAAGTATTTAAACAACGGATGAATATCATCTCCTTTTACAGAAACCTTTGCTGCCATTGGAAATGTAACGCCAAAATTCTTTGTACAAAATT
>DATHNB010000209.1:0-6219 GCA_035486495.1 Ferruginibacter sp.
ATTGCTATGAAAAAAATATTGATTGTTTTGCTGCTAAGTTTTACTATGGCTGTTTCATTCGCACAAATTCAGCGCAATGCACCACTTCCGGGCAATTCCACCACATCAGATTCTACCCAGACCAATAAGCCGACGTTTAGGGAGCAAATACAAGCTTTAAATCTCACTAAAGATCAAAAGATACAGATCAGGCAATTACGGCAAGACAGCAAAGCGAATAGAGAAACGATAATGAGTAATGACAGTCTTACGCAGGACCAAAAACAAATGCTATTGAAATCACTACGTAAGCAAACAGCTGCAAGTTTCAATGCCGTGCTTACTGATGATCAAAGAGAAAAATGGCAAGCTATGAAAGCCGAAAGAAAAAATAATAAAAACAATCAGCAAGAAAACGAAGCAATGCAAGAAGAGATCATGTCGCTTCCTGCAAATTAATACAATATAAAAAAGGCAGCCTGAGGCTGCCTTTTCAAATAAAATGATCTATTGTTTTATATAGGGACGGGATCATCTTTCAAACTGTATAATATTTGCAGTAAATATTTTAACGGCAATTGCCAGTAATATCACTCCGAAAAATTTACGTATAACTAATAATCCACTTGGCCCAAGTACTTTCTCTATCCATGTTAATGATCTTAATACCAGGTAAATAATAATACAGTTAATTAAGATACCGATCAATATATTTATAACAGCATAGTTTGCACGCAAACTCATAATTGTAGTTAAAGTTCCCGAGCCTGCAATAATTGGAAATGCGATCGGAATAACACTACTCGTCTTATCATTTTTATCTTGCTTAAAAAACTCCATTCCCAATATCATCTCCAACCCTAATATAAAGATCACAATACTACCGGCTACCGCAAAAGATCTTATATCTAAACTCAATACATCTAAGAACTGTTTTCCGAAGAATAAAAACAATATCATTAAACCGCCGGATACTAAGGTTGTCTGTGTAGACTTTATTGTACCCCCAATCTTTCCTTTTAAAGAAACCAATATAGGTATAGATCCTAACATATCAATTACGGCAAACAATGTGAATGCTATAGTAATTATTTCTTTAAGTGATATGCCATCAAAATTAAACATGCCTAAAACAAACTTTTACTAAATATAAATCAAATTTGCTACACATTAACATCTCGCTCACCTAAATCGAAACAGCTTTTTTAAACGCGCCGTAAATTTACTTCTGCTATATTCAGACCTTACAGTTACAATACAAGCTGCACAAAGACAATCCTGATATAAAGAACCAATATAAGCCTGCTCTTCAATGTTCAAACTAATGTTTGAACATTGACATTGAGTAATATTGCCCACTTTGCATTCAAATGCTACAGCGCATCGTGGACAATATTTCTGCTCATGTTTATTCATTAGAATCCTTAAATATTTTACTGACTTATCAATACTACTTTGCTAGGACTGATACCAGGAGTTACAGAAAATGAAAATTTCTTTTTTCCTGTTTGATCAAAACAAAAAACCTTTCCAGAAGAAACATAGTCTATTGCATCATCTACATAAACATTCCCAGTTGTCGGATCAATATCTAAACCATAAGGACTAACAATAACAGTTCCATCTGTAATAAATGACGCACTAACTGTACTGAAATTAGTCGTATTTAACGTTCTAACACTAGCCGCTGTTGTACCATAAGCAGGTGTTACATACAATAGGTTATTATAATAACGAATGGATTGAACAGCAGTATCTGCAGAAAAAGAAACTATATTATTTGCAGTATTTACTTTTGTTAATAAGGGCGGATTAGAAACATAGTCCCCAGCGCACGCAACATATAAATTACCTGAACTATCTGCAGCAATTGGCCCAGGATTAAGTCCTACCCTTATTCTAGTTGTTTCTGTAAGTGTACTCAAGCTTATTACAGATAATGTAGAATCATAGTTATAACTTATGGCACCTGTATTACTAACATATAGATTGCCTCCTGATACTATCATTTGCGCAGGGTTAGTTCCTACTGTTATTTCTTTGGTTATAGCAAGCGTTGTTGTATCAATAACGGCAACTGTACCATCCGTAGAAGACACAAATACATGAGTACCATACCCCACAATATTCTCAGGTTGTTTATTCACACCTGAAATTATAAAGCTGATCGTATCTATTAATTTTGCCGTTACTGCATTTGCAACTGTTACATTGCCAGATCCATTCATAACAATATAAATTTTACCTCCGTAAACAATAAAGTCACTACCGGCATCTCCTAAGGAAAAATTATTTACATCTTTATAATAATCAGTAGTAGCGACAGTAGTACCAAAATCATAATAAGTAAACGTAGTATTATTGTGTCCGATATTACCCTGATCCAATACATAAACACCACTCGTAACTTTAGGTACCGAAGATGTGTTAGATGTTGTATCCGTATTTAACGTTTTAGTAGCTGTACTATTTTTTTTACACGAAACCGCAATAGCTATTAAAGCAATTACCAGAAAAGAAAATTTGATCTTTTTCATTTTTTTTGATTTATTAATTATTAAATATTAGGCTTATTTTATATGATCTCCCAGGCATTGGATAATATTGAACTACGTCATAACGCGCATCGAAAAGATTATCAACAGCTACTTTTATATTTGCGTATACCTGGTATAATTTCATTTTTCTTGTAACGAATACTCCATGAGTTGCCCAGCCGGGTAATCTATTGGTCGAATTATTTTCACCCAACGTATACCGGTAATCAGAAAACAATAAATTATATCCGGCACTACAACTTTCATAATTCACTACAACTAATCCTGAACCTGAATTATTAGGTGTATATGGAATTTGATTTTTATACTCACTATTAGAAGGATCTGTTACATCCAGTGCCTGTTGAAAGGTATAGGCTATCCTTGTAGACCAGCTAATTTTTGAATTAAATGCGCCATTAATTTCAGCTGTAAGATCAACCCCTTTTATGTCAACCTTACCAATATTTGTTACGGTCCACATAAAAAGGTTTTGCGAGGGAACTGCGACTATTTTATCTCTGATATTATTGTAATACCCGTCAACACTTATGTTTAAGTGCTTTAAGGCGGAATTTAATATTTTAGAATATGTTACACCAACATCATATTGATCAGTGTATTCAGGCAAAAGCTTTGGATCTATATTACTGATGTAATTATAATACACATCATTAAACGTAGGCATACGAAATATTTTCTTGTAGAAGGCGCGGAGCAAAAACGGGCTGGAAAAACTAATCTTATAACTTGCTGCGATAGTAGGAGTAAATTCATTTTTATTCTCTAAAGAGGGACCAACTTTAGTTCTATCAGCATTATTTGTATTTAATACAGATGCATCTATTTGCCATAATTTTTTAGCAAACTGAATGGCTAAGTTATTCCATAAATCGATACGCGTTGGTGTTGGGAAGTTTTTAATATTAGCTGTGAGCCCTGTTGATGCGATATCTGAAGCGAAAGAAGTTGTAATATATTTTCCAAAATGTTTACTTAAAGCTACACTTAAATATCCTTCCTGCTGTGTATATTGATCATCTAATCCCCCGCTGTTATTAAGGAAATCCGGATCAATATATTTCGTAAATAGATAGCTGTATTTTGCAGAAATCAATAGATCCGTAGTTGTATTTATTTTTGTTTGAAACCTAGTCTGTGCAAAAAGATCATTATCCCATAATCGTTGTACAGAAATATTGTTAAAGAAAATAACTGAACCCGGTAATCCTCTTTCAGATGTATATACCCAAATTTTTGTTTCTAAAGTGTCACTATCAGAAAATTGTTTTACTGCATTTAATTCACCCTGAAATGATTTAATGTCAGAATTCTTCCTATGTGCATTCTGTGAAAATATACCGTTATTAATCGTGTATGAATAATTCCCATTATCCCATGTAGCTTCTGCATTGGCACTCACTACAAAACTTTTTGTTACTGGTATGTATACCCCTGCAAATGGCTGCCATAATCCAAAGGAACCCTGATTAGTTCCTACTTGCCATTTTTTTTGTGTAAAGTTGATACTACTAAATGTATTCGAAGTAATAGATAAAACAGCTGCAGATGAATAAGCTCTTGCAGGTAAAAGCACTTGTTGAGGATTTGCCAGATCTAATTCCAAGCTTTGTACGAATGTTGAAGAAAATTTACTGAGATCTATTTGTCCGCTTTGTGCATCTGCCACAGGTATTCCATCATATAACACTCCAGTACTTGATGCGCCCAAACTTCTTACTGAAATAGTTTTCAATCCGCCAATACCTCCGTAATCTTTTATTAAAACACCTGAAAAATATTGTGCCGCATCTCCTACCGAATAACCATTTAGTTGTTGTAATGTTTGCTGATTTAATAATTGAACAGGGACAGGCTTGGTAAAAACATTTTGCTTTTTATTAGAAGTGACCGTTACTTTTTTTAATACAGCATTACTATCCGAAACAGTTTGTGCAATAGCAACAGACGAAATAAAAACAAACAAGAATGCAATAACCAAACTATTGCAAATAGTTCGCTTCATTATTTTGTATGCCTGCTGTTTGATAAACATATTATTTTATACACGTGTGTAATAAAAAATAAATTCATCGAAAGCTGTTTCGGCAAATGCCAAAAAGGGATATAAAAAAATAATACCCCGCTTGCCTTTCACCCGAAAGCTTAGCGATGAATAAGTTTGACTGGCAGGTCTTCTGGCTCAAGAGTAAGTTTTAATTGCCTTCCCATTATATAAAACAGTGGCATGAAGATCAAAACTTCCTTAAAGCCCCCTTTAGGGGGTTTGGGGGGTTCTTTTACAGCTACGGGGATAGCGCCGGAATTACACCGACTTCCCTTTTAATTCCGAATATTCGGAAACCAAGATCAAAGCAAATGTAGGGCTAAAATCCTGAAAATAAAAAGAGCCGGTAATACCGACTCTTTAACCAATATCTATCAAGCAACTATTTTAACGTTGCTACTGATCTCTTGTATCTTCAGCCACCCTATTTTTACTTGTAGTACCAATTGGAAAAATAAGTTTAAAGCTTATATCTCTGCCCATATTATATATTCCCTGATTTTTTTGAGTCACAGTAGATACCTGCCCATTATATGATAAAAAGTATTGTGCAAGATTTAAATGATCTACATATGCAATGTTGGTGAGGTTTGTACAATTGACATAGAAAGAACATATCACCCTTCCCGTTTTAGGATTAATGACATTTGTTCCTGCACCAGCGTTAAATAAAGTATACGCAGAAGAAGGTAGTTCTGTATAAAGTGCGCTATAAATATTATTCTGTGCCCAGTATTTCGTTTGTCCAAATTTTATATAAACTCCTCTGAGAATCGAATTTTTTCTACCATTAAGTTTAAGCTTAACCTCCGTTGTTAAATGAGGGGCAGGTGTCCAGGGAATATGGTTTGTTGAATCAGTTGAATTGGGGAGATAGGAATAAATGTATGTTAACCCATTATTTATTTCCAGCCATTTTGTAGCTGTAGGATGTATATTAAAATATCCTGAAACACCAGTAAGGATAGCTGTATTAGAAGATACATATTGATATACAGGAAGTTCATCAGAAACAGAATCGGTACGATCGCCAAATATAAAATTGTTGATATGATTGTAAAATCCATCTAATTCGAAACTAACATCACGGCCGTTATTTCCATAAGCAAAATCTATCTGGTATCCTTGTTCGGGTTTAAGATTAATATTTCCCAATTGAACAGCATTAGAGCCGATGTTTTGTCCATTACTTGTTAATTCATTAATAGCTGGGACACGGAAACTTTTTGAAAGATTTAATTTTAAATAATTATTCTCAGGTAATTGATACGATGCGCCGATGCTTCCTGACCATCCGCTGTAGGTATTGTTAAACCCTTCAAATTGCATATCTGCACCAGGCATACCCGCGGGAACAATGGTTTGCTGCGGAGTACCCGTATTAAGCAGGTACATTGACTGACCAATGAAATTGGATACATCGTAACGCAGCCCACCACTAAGTGTCAGGTTTTTAAAATCTTTTTCCAATATACCGTAGCCTCCTATTTGAAAATCGGTATAATTAGGTATTTCAAAATCGCCTACATAAGGAGGTAGAGGTTCGGCGAAATTATTCGCAATTTCATACGTGCCATTAATGCCTGTAGTAAACTTTAGCCCTGAATGAGCACCGGCAACCAGGTATTTTAATGA
>DATHNB010000210.1:0-6766 GCA_035486495.1 Ferruginibacter sp.
GAATATCAGTTTGCTTGAAACAGAAAATATTACCCCTGAATTAAAAGACAGTATTGCTTTACATCGTTCTGCAAAATTAGTGGCGGCACATTTTGGTTTTATTGATCAACCACTTGTGGTGTCCAATGCCTGTATATCAGGTTTGCTGGCACTTTTAACAGGTATGCGTGTAATACAATCCGGTCAATATGAAAACGTGATTGTGGCTGGTGCCGATGTTATTTCAAAATTTGTATTATCGGGTTTTCAATCTTTTCAGGCAATCAGCAAAAAAGAGTGCAAACCTTTTGATGCAGCAAGAGATGGAATTAATTTAGGTGAAGGAGCCGCGACGGTCATTCTTTCTTCCAATAAAAAAGAACCAACAGATATAAAAATTACCGGAGGTTCAGTAAGTAATGACGCTAATCATATTTCGGGTCCATCACGAACAGGAGAAGAACTTTTTCAGGCAATAAAAAAGGCCATGCAACTGGCGAAGCTTTCTGCAGAAGAAATTGATTTTATTTCGGCACATGGAACAGCCACTATTTATAATGATGAGATGGAAGCGAAAGCAATTACATTGGCAGGAATGCAATCAGTTCCTGTAAATAGTTTAAAAGGATATTATGGCCATACACTGGGTGCAGCTGGTTTGATAGAATCTGTAGTAACGATTCATTCAATGAAAGAAAATATAATTTTTCCGAGTAAGGGCTTCACTGAATTAGGTGTTAGCAATTCGGTAAACATTGCGACTTCGTTACAATCAAAAAAGTTGACCCATTGTCTTAAAACAGCTTCTGGTTTTGGCGGTTGTAATGCAGCATTGGTATTTAGTAAACAATAAAATTTGCTCAACATTTTTATATTGCAATTATGAAAAGAGAAAAAGTTGATGTGCTTGTTATCGGTGCTGGTCCTGCGGGAACTGTAGCCGCATCTATTGTTAACAAAGCAGGATACAAAGTTAAGGTCGTTGAAAAATTATTGTTTCCCCGTTTTGTTATTGGCGAAAGCTTGTTGCCACGTTGTATGGAAGCCTTAACAGAAGCAGGCTTTGTTGATGCAATTAAAGAAAAAGGCTTTCAGCAAAAATTCGGCGCTAAGTTCGTAAAAGATGGAAAGATATGCGATTACTTTTTTGCAGATCAATTTACACCAGGATGGAACTGGACATGGCAGGTACCACGCGCAGAGTTTGATAGAACATTGGCAGATACGGTTGAAAAAATGGGTGTAGAAGTGTGTTACGAAACAACAGTAACCGGAATAGTTTTCAACGGTTCCGATTCTGTAACAACTATTGAAGATAAGGATGGTAACAAAACTGAAATAGAAGCAAGGTTTATAATTGATGGAAGTGGCTATGGTAGGGTTATTCCGAGATTATTTAATTTAGATAAACCATCTAACTTAGTTGGGCGCAAAGCATTATTTGCACATACGGTAGATAAAAAAAGATTGATGGATGAAGAGCCCAACCGCATTACAATTGTGGTTCATGCACCAGGTGTATGGATATGGATCATTCCTTTTTCAAATGGTGTAACGTCACTTGGCTTTGTAGGCAACCCTGAATTTTTTGCTCAATATGAAGGAACAGACGAAGAGATCTATCGTGAATTATTAGCATCACAGCCTTATATCAGTGATCGTTTTAAAGATGTAGAATTAGTATTCGATCCAAAAATATTGGAATCATGGTCACGTACTACGGATAAGTTTTTTGGTGATGGATTTGTGCTGACAGGCAATGTAACGGAATTTCTCGATCCTATTTTTTCCTCAGGTGTTACATTAGCGACAGTGTCGAGTCAGACTGCGGCACATTTAGTAATTCGCAGACTGAAAGGAGAATCTGTTGATTGGGAAAAAGAATATATGGAACCAGTTATGCAGGGCGTAAATACTTTCCGCTCTTATGTTATGGCCTGGTATGAAGGAACATTGGATACGATCTTTTTTGCCGATAAACCAAATCAGGAAATTAAAAATATGATCTGTTCTGTTTTAGCAGGCTATGTGTGGGACTTGAAAAATCCTTATGTAAAGGATCATGCAACGGCTTTAACAAAGCTGGCTAAAATGATATCTTATGAGACGAAGATGAGCAGTATGGAAGATTAAAATATAAATAGTAAAATTATAGTTTGTTAAACGATATATACATAAGTGCCAGTTGCGTGATTGAGGATAATATTGTTTATAAAAATGGACAATCATTATTTGAAAAGAAAGAAATTGATTTGTCTGAATTTTTAATTGCTTGTTACAATCATTTCGAAATGAACTATCCTAAATTTTATAAAATGGATGGGTTAAGTAAGTTTGGTGTATTGGCTGCAGATGTATTGTTAAAAGATGATTTTACAATAGAGAGTTATAAAGCGAAAGATATAGGAATTGTATTATCTAATGCTAACGCCAGTTTGGATACGGATATAAAATATTTTGAGACGGTAAAAGATATAGCTAGCCCGGCTTTGTTTGTTTATACATTGCCTAATATTGTGATTGGCGAGATATCTATTAAGCATCGCTTAAAAGGGGAGAATGCTTTTTTTATTGCTGAAAAATTTGATGTTGATTTTATAAAAGAATATGTCAGTAACCTGTTTTACAATAATGTTTTGCAGGCATGTATTTGTGGCTGGGTTGAAGTGTTGGGTAACAAGTATAAAACTGTTTTATATTTGATAGAAAAAAATAAGAATATCAAGTCATTAGATTTTACAACAGAGAATATTAATAAAATATACGAGAACAATAATGGATAAATTAATTAACGATTTAAAAGTGCAGATAATAGCTCAGCTAAATTTGCAAATAAAGCCGGAAGAAATTGGTGATGATCAACCGCTTTTTGCAGATGGACTAGGATTAGATTCTATAGATGCATTAGAGCTGATTGTTTTGTTACAGCAATATTATAAGATCAAATTATCAAATGCTGAAGATGGTCCGAAGGTATTCAAGTCGGTAAAAACAATGGCCGATTATATTACGGCGCATCAACCAAAAGTATAAAAATGAAGTCAGCTGTTTTTGTAGTAGGAGTGGGGGCGATTTCAGCAATTGGCAACAATGTGACTGAATGTCTTACTGCACTTGAAAACGAAGCTGCAGGTATTGGTGATATACATCATCTACAAACAGTTCACCGAAATAAATTGCCGGTTGCAGAAGTTAAGTTAACGAATGAAGAGCTTGCGTTAAAAGCCGGATTGTCTTCAACAATAAGTCGTACTGCATTATTAAGTATGGTTGCCGCAAAAGAAGCGTTGGATGATGCAGCTATTGAAAATATTTCTTCTTTGCGAACAGGGTTTATATCAGCCAATTCTGTTGGTGGTATGGATAAAAGCGAAGATTTTTTTGCTGAATTTCTTGCTGATAATACAAAAGGGAAATTACGTAATGTAATAAATCATGAATGTGGCGCTGTTACAGAATTAGTGGCTGATAAATTGGGCATCAAGAATTATATCACTACGATTAGTACAGCGTGTTCTTCTTCTGCCAATGCAATTTTTTTGGGAGCAAGATTGATCAAACAAAATATGTTGGATGTTGTAGTGGCAGGCGGTACCGATGCTTTGACAAAATTTACATTGAATGGGTTTAATACTTTAATGATATTGGATCAACAATTGTGCAAACCCTTTGATGAAAATCGTAAGGGTTTAAATTTGGGTGAAGGCGCGGGGTATGTGGTATTAGTTTCAGAAAAAGTAGCAGCTTCATTAAAGAAAGATGTATACTGTGCGTTGAGTGGTTATGCGAATGCGAATGATGCATATCATCAAACGGCATCATCACCGGATGGAACGGGTTCTTTTTTGGCGATGACGGGTGCATTAGAAAAAAGTGGATTACAACCTTCGGATATTGATTATATAAATCTTCACGGAACAGGTACACAAAATAATGATATAGCTGAAGGAACAGCGATCAAAAGATTGTTTGCTGATCATTATCCAAAGATGAGTTCAACAAAATCGTTTACCGGACATACGTTGGGAGCATGCGGTGGTCTGGAAGCAGTCTTTTCTGCGTTAGCAATTAAGCATAGTATTATTTATCCCAATCTTCGGTTAGAAACGCCAATGGTTGATCTGCCTTTTGTTCCTGAAAGAAAGCTGCTAAAAAATGTTCCTGTTAAAAACGTAATGTCAAATTCATTTGGATTTGGTGGTAATTGTTCATCCTTAATTTTCTCAAAATTATAAGATGAAAATATACATACGCGCCACGGGAAATATATCACCGCAAAAAACATTTGGACATCAGTTCCTTACAGAATCTCTAGAACATACAGGAGATCGTTTAACTTGTGTAGAACCTGATTATAAAGATATCATTGACGTTAAGTTGATTCGTAGAATGAGTCGCATTATTAAAATGGGTGTAGCTTCAGCGATGGAATGTTTGCAGGAAAGCGGCATCGCAGTTCCTGATGCAATTACTACCGGAACAGCTTATGGTTGTTTGGAAGATACGGCAGTATTTTTAACAAAAATGGTAGAACAAAATGAAGAATTACTTACGCCAACTGCATTTATACAATCAACACACAATACGATAGGTGCACAAATTGCATTGATGTTACAATGTCATAACTATAATAATACATTTGTACATAGAGGCTTTTCTTTTGAAAGTGCATTATTGGATGGCATGATGTTATTGTCGGAAAAAGAAGCGAATAATGTATTGGTTGGGGGTGTTGATGAGATCACTAACGTTAGCCATTCAATCTTGAAAAGGATGGGTTTATATAAACGAGAAAATGTATCAAACCTTGATCTTTTTATAGCAAAACCAAAAGGAACAATTGCTGGCGAAGGCGCAGCTTTCTTTTTATTGACTAATGAATCATCTGCAAATGATTATGCAGTGCTTGATGGTATTCATACTTTTTATAAACCAGTAACTATTGCCGAGACCGAGCAACAAATTTTATCTTTCTTATCAGCACAATTAATTTCAATTAATGATGTTGATCTGATAATCGCAGGAAGGAATGGTGATTTGAAAAATGATAAAATATATGATCAGTTGCAGGCATCTATTTTTAATAATGACAATATAGTTAACTACAAACATCTTTGCGGAGAATATCCAACATCTACGGCATTTGCTTTATGGATGGCATCTAATATAATTAAGACGGCAACTATCCCAACCATCATCAGTAAAAGAGCATCAAAAAATAAATTGAAAAAGGTATTGATCTATAATCATTATCAAAATATAAATCATTCATTAATGCTACTCTCAGCATGTTAAATTTCAAAAATACCACTATTGTTTTTGTGGCGTTGCTTGTCATTTTGATGGTATGCAATACCATGCATAATATTCCTCTAACTATTTATGTCGCGATAATTCTTATTTATTCTCTGATATTATTCTACGGTTGTTATTATATCGGATCTAATTTTTTTATTAAGGTCATTTGTTCGGCTACTACTGATAAAAAACAAATTGCCATAAGTTTTGATGATGGTCCGGCTATATCATTTACTCCTGAAATTTTGCAAGTACTGAAAGCACATAATATAAAAGCAGCATTTTTCTGCATTGGCAATCGCATAGTGGGTAATGAAAATCTATTGACTCAATTGCACAAAGAAGAACATATCATCGGCAATCATAGTTATTCTCATCATTTTTGGTTTGATCTTTTCTCAGCCAAAAAAGTAATAAGTGATCTGCAAATGATGGATAAAGTGACGAAGGACATGATAGGAGTGCAACCTAAATTGTTTAGACCACCATATGGTGTGCTAAATCCTAATATTAAAAAAGCAATTACTAAAGGCAATTATATTCCTATTGGTTGGAGCGTCCGTTCTTTTGATACAGTGATTAATGACGATAAAAAATTATTAAATAAGATAAGTAGCTCATTAAAACCCGGAGCCATTTTTCTTTTTCACGATACAAGTAAAATAACATTGAGTGTTCTTCCTTTATTCATTCAATATGTTAAAGAGAATGACTATGAAATAGTTAGATTAGATAAAATGTTAAATTTGCAACCTTATGCGTAAAGTACTTATACTATTAGTAATAACCATTACTGCCCTTTCTGTAAAGGGTCAGCATGCTGGCTATACAGCAGTGACAGATCTTGGAAAATTTAAAGCGGCATTTATGGAAGTAGCGCAAAAAACTACGACTATAAAAAGTGACTTCATTCAGGAAAAGAACCTGAGTATGCTGTCAGAAAAAATTACATCTAAAGGAAAATTCTGGTTCAGGAAAAATAACCAGGTGAGAATGGAATACAGTCAGCCTTTTGAATACCTGATGATCATTAACCAGGATAAGGTTTATATAAAAGACGGTACGAAAGAAAATACGATCTCTACAAAATCGAATAAACTTTTTCAACAGATCAATAAAATAACGGTTGATTGTGTGCAGGGAACAGCTTTAAATAATCCTGATTTCGCCACAAAGGTTTTTGAAAATAGAGCAAATTATTTAGTGGAGTTATCACCCGTATCAAAAAATCTGAAAGATTATTTTTCAACGATAAATATTATTATTGACAAAAAAGATTATTCAGTTGCGAGTATTGAGATGAATGAAAGCTCAGGTGATAATACAACTATACGGTTTATCAATAAAGAAATGAATACAATTCTTCCAGATGCGTTATTTTATATTAAGTAGTTCTATACTTATTTTATTAGGCTGCAACAAAGCATATAAAAACCTGCATCAAACAACAGGTGATGTAAGTGTATTACAGAAATTCAAACTAAATGCA
>DATHNB010000211.1:0-7610 GCA_035486495.1 Ferruginibacter sp.
GTTATAATTTTCACTTGCAATCAGGATCACCACTTATTGGAAAAGGAGTTACAAATATTACGCCTTTAACAACAGTTACGATTCCTGCAGAATTTGGAGCAATAACAGTTACTCCTCCGAGCGCTGATCTAGGTTGCTATCCATTTACTGGCCCAGGTAATAACCACTAATAATTAATAATATCCTATAAAAACATCAGTAGTATCACATGATACTACTGATGTTTTTTATTTACAACATAAGTATAAAATTATTTGACATGAAAAGAAGTATAATAAATATTGCTTTTATTTTTATAACTGCGTTTAGTTCTCATTCTTATTGTCAAAATATAAATAATATCGAACAGCTAAAAGTTGTTTTTATTCGACATGCAGAAAAACCTCTTAAAGGTGACAATTTAACTTGTCAGGGATTAAATCGTTCTCTGCAATTGCCTAATATTGTATCTTCTAAATTTGGTGTTCCTGATTTTATATATGTGCCTTCATTGGCTGTTGGTCAATCAACAAAACATTCAAGAATGTTTCAGACTATAGCTCCTCTTGCAATTAAATATAACCTTTCGATCAATAGTAATTATCAAGAAAAAGATTCAACTGGTATTGCAAGTGATATAAAAAGTAAAAGTGGAACTGTTCTGGTTGTGTGGGAGCATCATGCAATTGTTCCAATAATTAAGGCATTGGGAATAAGCAATGAAGAGTTATCATGGAGTAATGACGATTATAATAGTATTTTGATTGTTACATTTCCTAAAGGGATTGCAACCTTAACAAAAGATACAGAAGGAATAACTCCATCTATAAATTGCCCTTTTTAATATTATTAACTAAGAAGAAATAATGTTATGAATAAAAGATTCAAAAAATATATAATTGATTTCGAGATAATGGATAGCATAAGAAGAAGAGAACACGCCTTTATCAATTCTTATGAGTACAGGCTTCTTTGTAAAGAAAAGAACTGGATAATAGCTATTGAATTAATTGTTGGCTCATTGGGGATATTATCACTATTGATTTTGATCACTTCTAAAATTCATTAGTTCAGTTTTACTGTTTGTGAAGGATCTTTAAATAAAACTTCAAACGCCTTTTATCAATAAATATCATGTTGTTTAATTTGTCAAATAATTTAAGTATGAGATATATCAAATTTTTAATGATTGTTCTAGTCTCCGTGTTTTTGATCAGCGCAGCACTAAAATTACCAGCCATAAATAAAATTAAAGATGATAGATCTTTGCTTAGTAAAACATCTGATTTTAATTTTTTTGTATTAGGTGATTGGGGGCGTCAGGGAACTATTGATCAGCAAGCAGTGGCAGATCAAATGATACTTCAATCAAGAAAACTACATCCTGCTTTTATTATGACCGTAGGAGATAATTTTTATGAAGATGGAGTAAATGATATACAAGATGATCACTGGAAAAGATCATTTAATGATGTCTACAAAGAACTAACTACTAATTATGATTGGTTTATTACTTTAGGTAATCACGATTATAGAGGTAAACCCGAAGCACAAATGGACTATCATGCTGTTAATCCTCATTGGAACTTACCTGCCCGCTATTATAGTATTGTAGTAGAAACTAAAGATCATCAAAAAGTAAGATTAGTATTTATTGATACGAGCCCTTTGTATAATGATTATTATACAAAAAAAGAGATGCCTGAAATTAAAACTCAGGATTCTGCTAAACAATATAAATGGATAGATAGTACTCTTGCAAATGCTAAAGAACCATGGAAATTTGTAATTGGACATCATCCTGTTTTTTCTGGAAGTCCAACGCATGGTAATACTGTTGAACTTGTTAACAGGCTAAAACCTTTACTGGATAAATATAAAGTGCAAGCATACATTTGCGGTCATGATCACGATTTACAGCACATCAAACCTACTGGCAGCTATGTAGATTATTTTATATCAGGGTCAGGTTCTGAAGGAAGAGAAGCAGGTATAATGGAAGGTTCTAAATTTGCTTCAAACTCACTTGGATTTATCGATCTGAAAATTAAAGGTGATTCATTATTTGTGAATTACATTGATAAAGATGGGAATGTAATTTATCAATATTCAAAAAGCAGATAGTCTAATCAAAAGAATATTACTGAGAAAAGAAAGGGTGAATGTCATTATAGATAATTAAGTCAAGAAAAAATTACATTTTTCTTTTCTTATTACGGTTTTTAGGAGCATTGTATAAACTACCCTGTTTGAATCCTTGTGGGCCTCCTTGAGGATTAGCCTGATCACCTAATGCAGTTTGTGTGCAACGGAAACCAATACTGCTTGACGATTGATCTTCGTCTAAAAAGCGTCTTTCACCTGGTGATAGCCAATAAGGTCTGTCATTCCAGCCACCTCCTTTATATACTCTTGATTTGTCGCCAATTAATGTCGTAACGCCTGTTTCATAAAATGAATGACTGGCAGAATCACCATCTTGTACGTTGGTATCATTATTATGTTTATAGTTACGACGATTTTTAGTGTCTGCGTCACTAACATCCACTTTCTTTAAATGCCCAGTAGAATCTTTTTCAAATTGTCCGGATGAATTTTTAAATAACTTTTGATTTTTATTACCGCGATATGGGTTATCAGGGACATCCGCAGGTGTTAGCGGCCTGTAAATATCTGCACACCATTCACTAACGTTGCCGCACATATTGTATAATCCAAAATCGTTAGGAAAGAAAGATTTAACCGTTGAAGTGGTTGCAGCACGATCATTCAATCCGCCAACCACGCCCATATTATCGCCGCTGCGTTGTTTGAAATTCGCTAAGAAAGCACCTTGCATGTGTTCAATTTTAGTGTCACGCATACCCATTGGGTTTTTGCTCCACGAATAAACCTGTCGGTCAGCATCCATTTCCTCATCTAGGTTGCCATTAGGTTCTTTCTTCTTTGTTCCCTTTGTATCAGTATTTTGAGTCGTTTGTCCGTATGCGGCATATTCCCATTCAGCTTCTGTAGGTAAGCGATATCCCGGATTGATAACACCATCTTCCATTTTAGCGGCTCTTGGTTTACCCGATACATCCTGAAATTTAGAACTTTTTGGATTGGCCTTATTCTTTATCGCACTAGGATCATTCAAATAGGTATCAGTAGCAAAGGATGAACCGTTATCACCACCACCTTTCATTTCTTTTGAAGTAAAATCTTTTTTTAAGAATCCTTTAGTTTTTAGCTTTAATTCATTCACTCTGTCAGTTCTCCAAACACAAAAATCACGTGCCTGTAGCCAGCTGACACCGACAACCGGATAAAAATTATATGCAGGATGGCGAAAATAATATTCTACGTAAGGTTCATTATAAGCTAATTCTTCACGCCAGCAAAGCGTATCAGGTAAAGCTTTATTCATAATCGCAGTATCTGAAGGGAAAGTATTATTTAACCAATTTATATATTCACGGTAGTGAACGTTGGCGACTTCTGTTTGATCCATGAAGAAAGATGGAACAGTAATACGCTTTGGTGCGTTATTGTTATTGCCCATCACATCTTCTTGCTTTGACCCCATGATGAAGGTGCCACCTGGTATGTAAACTAATCCAGGACCTGCTTTTGGAGCTTTGTATTTGGCAACATGCATATTGCCTTGATCCTTATTGTCATAACCCCAGCCGGTCATTGAAGATTTATGTTTGGAGCTACTTTTGCATGCGTTTAGAGAGAAAGCGAGTATGATCAGCAGCAGTAAATTGTTACAGGAAAATACAGTTCGCATGTGTGTTTATTTACAATTAAAAGAGATATAACTCTTTGTTATTTAATCTAATAGAACAATGTTTTTTACACCCATTGTTTTTTCAAAATGGCAAAGAATAATCGCTTTTAATGACTCATAAAATGGTTAGATTTTATGTATACGGGCTATAGTTAGGTATTTTATGATCTCAACTATTCGGCGAATATACGATTTTTAGGAAAAAAGCAAGCAATTGGCTTCAAAATGAGCTGGTTTTAAAGCTAAAAGAAGTTGAAAATACAGGTGAGGAGGGGATTTTATGTATCTGATATTTTGTTAATTTAACGTTATGGTAATAAAAAGGGCAACAAATAAATGTTGCCCAAGGAATATCATGAGAGAAAGTGTTATAATAAGGATGTTATTACAGCCCCATTTTCTTTTTTAAATTAGCATCAATTGCATCTAAAAATTCTTCAGTGTATAAATAATGGTCGCCGTGTTTTACTTTGTTACCATGAATACAAACTGCCAGATCTTTAGTCATTTTGCCACTTTCTACTGTTTCGATACAAACTTTTTCTAAATTCAGACAGAAATCGATCAATGCTTGGTTGTTATCTAATTTACCACGGAAAGCTAAACCACGTGTCCATGCAAAAATTGATGCAATTGGATTAGTTGATGTTGGCTTACCTGCCTGATGATCTCTATAATGACGAGTAACCGTACCATGTGCGGCTTCTGCTTCCATTGTACCGCCATCAGGAGTAACTAAAACTGAGGTCATTAAGCCTAATGAACCAAAACCTTGTGCAACTGTATCGCTTTGTACGTCACCATCGTAATTTTTACATGCCCATACAAAATTACCGTTCCATTTTAAAGCACTGGCAACCATATCATCAATTAAACGATGTTCGTAAGTAATGCCTGCTTTTTCGAATGCAGCTTTAAATTCTTTTTGATAAATGTCTTCAAAAATATCTTTAAAACGGCCGTCGTATTTTTTAAGGATGGTATTTTTTGTAGAAAGATATAAAGGCCATTGTTTGCTAAGCGCCATATTGAAACAGCTTCTTGCAAAGCCGATAATACTTTCGTCTGTATTGTACATGCTCATCGCAACACCATCTCCTTTGAAATTATATACTTCAAAAACCTGAGCTTCGCCACCATTTTCAGGAGTAAAAGTCATGGTTAATTTTCCTTTTCCTTTGATAACGGTATCGGTTGCACGATATTGATCACCAAATGCATGGCGACCAACAATGATCGGAGCAGTCCAGTTTGTAACCAGGCGTGGTACATTCTGCATAACAATTGGTTCACGAAAAACAGTACCATCCAGAATATTGCGGATAGTTCCGTTTGGCGATTTCCACATTTGTTTTAAATTAAATTCTTTTACCCTTGCTTCATCAGGAGTGATAGTGGCACATTTAATTCCTACGCCATATTTTTTAATAGCATTAGCAGAATCGATGGTAACCTGATCATCAGTTTTATCACGGTATTCCATACCAAGATCGAAGTATTTAATATCCAGGTCCAGATAAGGAACAATTAATTTATCCTTAATAAATTTCCAGATGATCCTTGTCATCTCATCGCCGTCTAATTCAACAACGGGATTTGCTACTTTAATTTTTGCCATTGACTATTAGTTATTAGGTGTTTATTTTTTAAGAAGTGCAAAGGTATTGATTTCAAATAAAAATGGAACAAACGATTGCTGCTCCATTTTATTAATAAAATATGACCAGGCGAGTTATAAATTTTTGATTATCTCATCTGCAAATTCACTGGTTTTTAGTAGCGTACCTTCTTTCATCAAATTGTAAAAATCGATGGTTACTTTTTTGCTGCGGATGGTTTTGCCTACAGAATTGGTAATTAATTCTGCAGCATCTCTCCAACCCATATATTCCAACATCATTACGCCACTCAAGATAACGCTTGATGGATTCATTGTGTTGGTGTTGGCAAAACGTGGAGCCGTGCCATGTGTAGCTTCGAATACGGCGTGTCCGGTTAAATAATTAATATTTGCGCCGGGTGCAATACCAATACCGCCAACCTGTGCAGCCAATGCATCACTAATATAATCGCCATTCAAATTGAGCGTAGCGATCACAGAATAATCTTGCGGAGCAAGCAAAGCCTGTTGTAAAAAGTTATCTGCAATCGCATCTTTTACGATTACTTTTCCGCCTACGGCAGATATTTTCATTTCTTCATTCGCCACCGCTTCACCACTTTCTTTTTTTGTTCTTTCCCATTGGTTCCAGGTATAGACTTCGCCGCCAAATTCTCTTTCGGCTAATTCGTAGCCCCAGTTTTTAAAGGCACCTTCAGTAAACTTCATGATATTTCCTTTATGCACGATCGTTAGTGAAGGCAATTTATTTTCAATAGCAAATTTTAATGCAGAACGGATAAGACGCTCGCTACCTTCTTTACTTACCGGTTTGATACCAAGCGATGTGGTTTCAGGAAAACGGATGTTTTTTACACCCATATTATTGATCAGGAAATCTAATAATTTTTTCGCTTGTGGTGTACCTGTCATGTATTCGATGCCGGCATAAATATCTTCTGTATTTTCTCTGAAGATAGTCATGTTTACTTTTTCGGGCTGCCACATTGGTGATGGCACACCTTCAAAATATTTTACCGGACGCAGACAAACGTATAGATCCAATTCTTGTCTTAATGCAACATTTAAAGAACGAATGCCGCCACCAACAGGTGTTGTAAGCGGACCCTTTATTGACAATAAATATTCTTTAAAAGCATTCATGGTAGCTTCGGGCATCCAGCTGCCTGTTTCGTTAAAGGCTCTTTCTCCGGCTAAGACTTCTTTCCACTGTATTTTTTTTTCGCCTTTGTAGGCTTTTTGTATGGCAGCATCAAAAACTCTAACGGAAGCTTTCCAAATATCCGGACCTATTCCATCTCCTTCTATAAATGGGATAATTGGATTGTTAGGAACGTGTAATTTTCCATTTATCATCGTGATCTTTTCTGCCATAATATCTTTTTATTACTTGTAAATAAGTGAGGAGGCTTAAAGGTACGATGAGATGAATTTAAAAAAAAGTCAATGAATAGGTTTCTAAAAACTCATATTACAATTGATCCATTCTTCATCAAAAACAACGCCTTCGTATTTTTTATAAAAATTGATAGCGGGTTCGTTCCAGTCTAAAACCTGCCAGGTAATACCCGTAAATTGTTTTCCTTTGCCTTCTTCAAGAACCTTATCTAACAATAGTTTTCCTAGTCCTTTGCCTCTGTATTGCTCTGTTACCAAAAGATCTTCTAGAAAAATTCTTTGTCCTTTCCATGTTGAAAAACGAATGTAGCAAAGCGCAAATCCTTGTACTTTACCATTTGCTTCGGCCACATAGGCCCACCAGACTGGATTCGGTCCGAAACCGCTTTCTACAAAATGGTTAAAATCAACAGTTACTTCCTGTGGTGCTTTTTCGTAAACGGCCAGTTCATTTACCAGTTCCATCATTCTCGAGCAATCTTCTTTGGTTGCTTTTCTTACGTTGATATTCATAATATTTTATTTTTTTGTCAGATCCGATAGCTATCGGATTGAGATTCTAAGAGTTAGTGGATTAACAGGATTTATTAACGCAAATTCCACAAATCAATTGAATCATAAAAATCAATTTAATCAATGGTTCAGACGTCTTCCAAATTAATTAACTTGCATCTCATGCAACAATACTTACAATTACTACAGCATATACTTGATACAGGAAATGATAAAAATGACCGTACAGGAACCGGTACTAGAAGTGTATTTGGTTACCAAATGCGTTTTAATCTGAGTGAAGGATTTCCTCTTGTGACGACGAAAAAATGTCACATGAAAAGT
>DATHNB010000212.1:0-5432 GCA_035486495.1 Ferruginibacter sp.
CACAATTATTACAACAGGCAGAAAAGTTAGCCACAACAATATCTACCAATAGAAAAAAAGCAATAGAGCCTTTCACAAAACAGGTAAACAAATTATTGGCGCAGGTTGGTATGCCCAATGCGCAAATAAAAATACAGGTTGATACAACTACTTTAAATAGTTATGGTAGCGATACCATTGAGTTTTTATTCGATGCCAACAAAAGCAATCGTTTTGAACCGTTGCGCAAAGTTGCAAGTGGAGGTGAGTTAAGCAGGTTGATGCTTTGCATCAAATCATTGGTTGCAAAAAAATTACAATTACCTACATTGATATTTGATGAGATAGATACCGGTATTAGCGGCGAAGCTGCGAAACAAGTAGGATTGATCATGAAAGAATTATCCGCATCTCATCAATTAATATCTATTACGCACCAACCGCAAATAGCTGCTAAAGCTGATGCTCATTATTTTGTTTATAAAGAAATTAAAGGAGATAAGATCGCAACATCTATTCGTCAGTTAACGGGCGATGAGCGTATAACTGCTATTGCACACATGCTAAGTGGTGAAAAGCCTACTGCAGCAGCGTTAGCGAATGCTCAAGAAATGGTTGGTAATTAGTGCTGTTCTCTAAATTCAAAAAGAGCCTTGTCATGCTGAGCGTAAGCGAAGCATCTCATCCTTAAATAGTAGACTAATTATGATTGATTAGATTCTTCGCTTACGCTCAGAATGACAAAGAGATTAATGTTTTAGCTCAGTGCAATATCCAACACCTGCTGCATCGTCTTCACATAATGAAACTTAATACCTTTAATGTATAAATGATTAATTTCGTCAACATCTTTTTCATTCTGCCAGCACATGATTATTTCTTTTAGTCCCGCACGTTTTGCGGCTAATACTTTTTCTTTGATACCTCCAACAGGAAGTACTTGTCCACGCAAAGTCATTTCACCCGTCATTGCCAGATATGGCTTTAATTTTCTTCCGCTGAATGCGCTAGCTAATGCTGTCGTCATGGTGATACCTGCGCTAGGACCATCTTTCGGCGTTGCACCTTCAGGAACATGTATGTGAACGTTCTTTTTATTGAACAATTCAGGATCGATGTTTAATTTTTTTGCATTGGCTTGTAACCATGTGAAACCCGTAATGGCACTCTCTTTCATCACATTGCCCAAATTGCCCGTTAGCTTTAATTCGCCTTTGCCATCGCTTAATAAACTTTCAATAAATAAAATATCACCACCAACATATGTCCAAGCCAGGCCAACAGCAACACCGGCCATATTAGCGATCTTGTACATTTCATTGCTGTATCTAGGCTTGCCTAATATTTTTTGTACGTCGGCTTGTGTTACGGTCGGTTTTAATTTGTTTTTAATAGCATATTGTTTGGCGAGATTACGCATCACACCTGCCAATTGCCTGTCTAATTCTCTAACACCACTTTCTCTTGTAAAATCTTCAATTATTTTTTCGAGAACGGCATCATTTATTTTTAGATTCACATTCTTTAAACCATGTGCTTCTTTTTGCTTTGGCAATAAATGTTGTTTAGCGATCTCTATTTTTTCTTCAATGGCATAACCACTCAGATCAATAATTTCTAAACGATCACGCAATGCAGGTTGTATATTGTTTATATTATTTGCTGTCGCGATGAATAGCACTTTACTTAGATCATATTCCAGCTCTAAATAATTATCGTAAAAATTATTATTTTGTTCAGGATCTAAAACTTCTAATAATGCAGAAGAAGGATCTCCACGTTGATCATTACCAACCTTATCGATCTCATCCAATATCATTACAGGATTGCTTGATTTTATTTTACGGATAGATTGTATAATTCTTCCGGGCATAGCACCAATATAGGTTTTACGATGACCGCGTATTTCGCTTTCATCATGCAAACCACCCAAACTAACACGTACATATTTTCTGCTAACTGCATTGGCAATGCTTTTGCCTAGGCTCGTTTTACCAATTCCCGGAGGGCCAACAAAACATAATATCGGACTTTTCATATCGCCCTTCAATTTCAACACGGCTAAATATTCGAGTATCCTTTCTTTTATTTTGTGCATGCCGTAATGGTCATGATCCAATATCTTTTTTGCTTTTTTTAGATCGTATTGATCATTGGTATATTCATCCCAAGGTAAGTCGAGCATTAAATCAAGATGATTATACACAACAGAATAATCAGGAGTGCTGGGATGCATTCTCTCTAATTTTTCTGCGCCTTTCATAAACATTTCTTTCGCAGCTTTCGGCCATTTTTTGCCTTCAGCTTTTTTTAGCATCTCTTTTACTTCAGCAATATTATCTCCACCTAATTCTTCTTTGATGGCTTTCATTTGCTGCTGCAAAAAATATTCACGTTGCTGTTTATCCAGTTCAGCTCTTGTTTTATTGGTTACTTTATTTTTTAATTCAGTGTATTGCAATTCGGTTTGCATCAGGTTCATCAATAATTCAGCTCTCGCCTTGATATTATTAATTACCAGCAGACTTTGTTTTTCTTTGATATCACTATTCAAATTGCTGCTAACAAAATGGATAAGAAAAGAAGGATTTTCAATATTGCGTAAAATGATCGCAGCTTCGCTGGGAAGATTTGGTGACAAGGTTATTATCTGCGAAGCGAGATCTTTAATGCTTCCAACCATGGCATTAAAATCCTTATCATCTTTTAAAACTTCTTCTTCAAGTGTTTTTATTTTGGCTTTAAAGTAAGGATCCTCGCTGGTGATCTCTTCAATCTTAAAACGTTTCTTTCCTTGGATGATGATCGTTGTGCCACCATCCGGCATTTTTATCAGTTTGGCAATCTTTGCAACAGTACCAATCTCTTCCAGATCGCTCACGGTAGGCTCTTCAACAGTACTGTCTTTTTGCGCTATTACGCCTATCAATTTGTCAGCCTTGTAAGCGTCACTTACAGCTTTAATGCTTTTATCTCTACCAACGGTTATAGGCAAAACCACGCCTGGAAATAACACAGTATTTCTTAATGGAAGTATAGGTAATTCTTCGGGAATAGCTGCTGTATCGTTGTCTTCACTGGCATCCTCATTCAAGGGCATTATCGGCATAAACTCCATTTCCTCTTCTGTTCCCTGTAAAAAAAACTTCTTGTTCATATTTTTTCAATAAATAGTCAAAATGTCAAAATTAACGGTTAATTCCGGTGATTTTGATTGGATGTCTATATTGACAAGATTAATGCCAAGTAATGTCAATAAGGAATAAGAAACATAAAATAAGAAATAAGGAAGTTTGTAGGGAGAAGTATATTGTATTCATCATCTCAAATGGATAGCGATAGAATAAAATATCGGTAATTTACCTGTATTTACTTCCTTATTTCATGTTTCTTATTTCTTATTCCTTATTCCTTATTTTCTATTTCAGAATTGCCGTTTCTTATTTTACATTTACAAAATGTACATTAACTGCACCGATAAAGAACTTCTTATTTTAAAAAAGATAGCTAATGCCGCTGAAGAGTTGCAAGTGCCTTGCTATTTGATTGGCGGTTTTGTGCGTGATAAGATCATCGGAAGAAATACAAAAGATATTGATATTGTTTGTATAGGAGATGGCATTGCATTAGCGCATAAGGTTGCCGAAAAATTTACGCCTGTTTCTGCAGTAAGTTTTTTTAAAAATTTTGGTACGGCACAAATTGTGATTGAAGATATTGAGATAGAATTTGTAGGTGCAAGAAAAGAAAGTTATAGTCAGGATAGTCGAAAGCCGGAAGTGGAAACCGGTAGTCTAGAAGATGATCAAAATAGAAGAGACTTTACCATCAATGCTTTAGCGATCAGCTTAAATAAAGAAAACTTTGGGGATCTGATCGATCCATTTGGCGGCGTAAAAGATATTGAATTAAAAAATATTCAAACGCCATTGGCGCCATCACAAACCTTTAGTGATGATCCTTTGCGTATGATGAGAGCCATTCGTTTCGCATCGCAATTGAATTTTACGATCGAAGCAAAAACATTTGCTGCCATTAGTGAAAACACGAATAGGATTAAGATCGTAAGTAAGGAGCGTATTGCGGATGAACTGAATAAAATATTGCTGTGTAGAAAGCCTTCGATAGGATTTGATCTTTTGTATAAAAGCGGGTTGCTGAAAATAATTTTTCCGCAAATGGTCGATCTGGCTGGTGCAGAATATATTGATGGCAAAGGACATAAAGATAATTTCTATCACACATTACAGGTAGTAGACAATATTTGTGAAAAGACGGACGACTTATGGTTGCGGTGGGCAGCAGTATTACACGATATCGCAAAGCCTGCTACTAAAAAATTTGAAGAGGGCCATGGCTGGACATTTCATGGACATGAAGTGGTAGGAGGCAGGATGGTGCCAAAAATATTTACGCAATTGAAATTGCCGCAAAACGATAAAATGAAATTTGTGCGTAAGATGGTGGAGCTACATTTGCGCCCCATCAGTTTAACAAAAGATAATATAACGGATGCGGCTATACGTAGATTGTTATTTGATGCAGGAGAAGATATTGATTCACTAATGACATTATGCGAAGCAGATATCACATCTAAGAACAAACAAAAAGTACAGCGTTTTTTAGATAATTTCGAAATGGTTCGCAAACGTTGCATTGAGGTAGAAGAAAGCGATAAATTGAGAAATTGGCAGCCGCCGATAACGGGAGAATTAATAATGGAAACATTCAAATTACCTCCCGGAAGAATAGTGGGAGATATTAAAAGTGCCATCCGAGAAGCTATTTTAGATGGTGTAATACCTAATGATTATGATGCGGCTTATGCTTTTATGCTAAAAAAGGCTACGGAACTAGGAGTTGTTGGTTCTTAGTTATAACTTGTTATTTAAGACTTAAAAAAGTATTTTTGCGCCATGGCAATATTACGTTTCAGAATTTATTGGGAAGAAGACGATAGTATTTATAGAGATATAATTATTCGTCACAAGCAAACATTTGCAGATTTGCACAGCGCTATCCTAAAAGCTTACGAGTTTGATAGTAAATTTCAGGCTACCTTTTTTCGTAGTAATGATAATTGGTTACAGGGCAGAGAAATTTCTTTAGAAAAATATGCCGATAAAGAATATAAGGCTGAGCCATTAATTATGGCAGAAACTGCGCTTGGCACGGAAATAAAAGATCCTAACCAGAAGTTCATTTATGTGTATGATTTTATAAAGCAATGGACATTCAATATTGAATTGATCAATGTAGATAAGGAAGAAGATAAAAAGATCGACTATCCTAAGGTTGTGAGATCTGAAGGAATAGGCCCGTCTCAATATGGTACAAAAGGCTTAATAGATAAGCGTTTGGCAGAAGTAGAAGAAAAGTACGATCTAAATGCAGCAGCAATGTTGGAAGGATTTAGTGAACAGGATGAAGATGGAGAACAAGCCGCAAGTGAA
>DATHNB010000213.1:0-2453 GCA_035486495.1 Ferruginibacter sp.
TTAGTGGAGGGAGAGAAAAACCTTTCGAAGGTGAAAAAAGAATTATGATTCCATCACCAAAAGTTGCCACCTACGATCTACAACCAGAAATGAGCGCTATTGAATTGACGGATGCAATTGTTCCTGAACTTGAAAATAAGACTGCAGATTTTATTTGTCTGAATTTTGCTAACGCAGATATGGTTGGTCATACAGGTGTATGGAAAGCAATAATAAAAGCCGCTGAAACTGTAGACAAATGTGTGGAGAGAGTTGTAACAGCAGCCTTAAAAAGCGATTATACTGTTTTTTTAACTGCAGATCATGGCAATGCTGATTATGCAATTAATGAGGATGGGTCACCGAATACAGCTCATACGCTAAATCTTGTCCCATTCTTTATTATTGATAACCAGTGGAAAGGACCTATTAAAAATGGTAAGCTTGGAGATATAGCCCCAACAATTTTGACAATGATGCAATTGCCTATACCTAAAGAAATGACTGGTAACGTATTAATATAATATTCAAAGAATTAGCTGAGTTTAAAACTATTAAATGATAGTTTTAAACTCTTTTTTGTTTCATTACATTAATGAAAACACGCTATTTGAGGCAATAAATCCGTATATTTACGGCATAATTTTTACTCAAACGATTGCAGTACTAATACTTGTCAGCCTTTAAAATATGTTACGCTCAAAACAAATTTCATTAAACATGAAGCGACAGTATTCCTCATCCCCTATTATTAAACATTACTTTTAATTATGAACAACAAAATTCATACTAATAATTCTGAAAAAAAATCACAGCAAAAAACCGAGGAATGCAAAACACTCTGTGCGCATTCATGGAACAGTATATATAATAATTTTCATCCTATTCGCAGATTACCTTCCATCACAATTAGTATTATATTAATTTCTTTTTTATTCTTTACCGGCTACGTTAATGCCAGAACTTCTGGCAAAAAAACTGTTAGTAAACAACCTGAAACACTTAGCAACTTGCACAATAAGACTAATGATCTTCTTACAAAAGAAGCATTTTCCAATGACAATATGAATCAAAAAACATTCATGCAGATAACTATTCTATCGAATAATTAAAAAATATTTCGTCTATTTTTGAAGAATGAAAAAAATATATTTTATAATCTCTTTAGCTATTTTAATATTCAGTTGTAACAATACCACCACAGCTCCAGCTCAAGCAACTCCCAATAATACAGACACTACTCAAGAAGAAAAACCAACCACTTTTTTTCCTGTAACATCTTTTTTAAAAAGCCAGCTGATTGCATTGGATTCTGTACCATTTACTCCGCTGGTTTATACAATTGTAAATGATAAGACAGATTCCTTATGGTTAAAAAAAGAACAACTAAAAACCTTTCTCGCACCATTTTTTTCTGTTGATATAGATACAACAAACCTTATTAAGTATTTTAAAGAAACTAAATTTAACGACCAAACGCTCAATGCCATTACACTAATGTATGAGCCATTGGGACAATTGCCTGATACATTGCAACTACGTAGCTGGAATGTATACATTGATCCCACTTCGGGAAATGTACGCAGCATCTATATTGAAAAGGAATTTAAGGAAAACGGCGAGTCATATATACAACAGCTCATTTGGACAACAGATAAATCTGCTAAAATCATCACTATTCTTAATCAACCTAATGGTAATACCAAACTGCTAAAAGAGCAGAAAATTATCTGGGATGATAATCAATAATATTCCATCGGCTTTTTTAAATTTGATAGTTGCGTGAGCGATGCTCTTGCAATAGATCGATATGACCCAAAAAGAATTTTCTATAATTGCACCCGAGATACCATTGCAACCTGGTATCTATAAATATTATGGAGCTGCAAATGAGATTCTATATGTCGGCAAAGCAAAAAGTTTACGCAAGAGGGTCAGTTCATATTTCTCGAAAACTTTTACCAATTATAAAACGCATGAGCTAGTTCAGCGTATTTGCAAAATTGAATTTACAATTGTTAATGATGAGCATGATGCATTTCTTTTAGAAAATTCACTCATCAAACAATTTCAACCTCCTTTCAATATAAATTTAAAAGATGATAAAACTTATCCTTTTATCGTCATTAAAAAAGAACCCTTTTCAAGAGTTTTTTTGACAAGAAACAAGATCAATGATGGGTCGCAATATCTTGGACCTTTTACTTCTGTGGTTAGGGTAAGAGAATTGCTTGATTTTATAAAACAAAATATTCCGTTACGTACTTGCAAGCTTAATCTCACACAAAACAATATTGAGAAAGGAAAATTCAAAGTATGCCTGGAATATCATTTAGGCAATTGCAAAGGTCCGTGCGAAAATTTTCAATCTTTAGTAGATTATAATGAAGGTCTTCAGCAAATAAGAAACATTTTAAAAGGAAACCTATCTCCCGTAATTCAACACCTGAAAATAGAAATGCAGGAATATGTGA
>DATHNB010000214.1:0-6921 GCA_035486495.1 Ferruginibacter sp.
TTCTCCAATAACTGTCAGGCTCACCTCTCTCCAATATTTTTTAAAATAATAACGAATTATTCTTCCTGTTACTATCAGGCAGCAGCGCATCAGGATCTATTGTTACGGATCGTAGTTTTTGTGTTGTTGTTAGATGAATTGTATGCGTTGCACCCTGCATCCAGGTTTCCACAGGTAATTGAAAGCGTTGTTTACTGCCATCTTTCAATACAATCTCAATCGTTGCCGGCATCGCCATTTTTTGCAAGTTGGCAATAGTTATATCAGCCCCATTTTTAGGATCATTATCTTTATACGAAACAGACTCTACCGCAAGATCAAGTTGCCAGTTATTGTAAAACCATTCTTTCCAAAACCAATTCAAGTCTTCTCCCGATTCGTTATTCATCGCTCTGAAAAAATCATCCGGCGATGGATGTTTGTATGCCCAGCGTTCAATATATTTTTGAAATGCATAATCAAACCGATCATGCCCCAATATTACTTCACGTAGCAGGACCAAACCAAAAGCAGGCTTAAAATAAACCATCGGATGACGATATTTTTCAGGAATAGCATCTGCTCTCGACATCATTGCCGGCGCAGCACTGTCTTTTAATAATGGTACTATCTCATCTGCAGGATTTCCCTTGCCTGGTACATATTCCGCATCACGCTTTGGTGCATATTCTCCTTTATTGAAATTATCGGATGCATAAATATCAATGAAAGTATTAAAACCTTCATCCATCCAGCCATAGCGTCTTTCATCGCTTCCAACGAGCATGGGAAACCAGTTGTGACCTATCTCATGCGCTGTTACCCAATACAATACATTGCTGCTATCATCCATTCCATCGAATACTATTCCTGGGTATTCCATACCACCTGCAATACCTGCCTGGTTAACAGCTACCGGCCATGGATAGACGAACCATTTGGCCGAAAAATATTCAATTGATTTTTTTAAATATTCTGTCGCCCTGTTCCATTTATTAGGACCAACACTTTCAACAGGATAAACAGACATTGCCAATGATGTTTTGCCGTTCGGCAGATTTACTCTGGCAGCATCCCACACATAAGCCCTTGATGCGCCAAAAGCAACGTCACGCGTATTATACATTTTAAAATGCCAGCTCTTTGTGCCTTTGCCTGGATGCAATGCCATATCATTCACATCATCAACAGAACGAATAATAATTGTTGAATCACTTTTATTGGCATCAGCTAAAAGATTGATTTGTTTATCCGTAAGTACATCTCCCGCATTTTGCAATTCACCGCTTCCTGCAACGATCATATCGGATGGAACAGTTACCGTATAATCAAAATCACCATACTCGCAATAAAATTCACCACTTCCTAAAAATGGCAATGTGCTCCAACCTTCTAGATCATCATATACGCACATTTGCGGATACCATTGCGCTATCTCATAAATTTTCCCGTTTTTGGTTTCCGCATAATCTGTTCTGCCACCAAATGCCCCGGGTATTGTATAGCGATATTGTATACTGATATTAATTTCTCCTTTCGGCGATAATTTAACGGGCAAACGGATCTGCATTCTTGTATCATTGATAACATAATTAGCTTTTACGAGTTTGCCTTTAAATTCGATCAATACTTTTTCAAACTGCATACCACTCGTAAATTCCGAAGGTTGAGGTGTGGTATAAAAATTAGAACGCGCATCTTTTTTATAAATATTTTGATCAATCTGCAGCCAAAGTGATTCTAGAGAATCGGGACTGTTGTTAGTATAATGAATTGTTTCACTCGAACTCAATTCATTTGTAACTGTATCTATTGCAGCCTGCAGCTCATAATCAGCGCGATTTTGCCAATATTTATTTGCTGGTGCACCATTGACTGAACGAAATTCATTACCATTTTTTGTAAAGAAATTTTGTGCAAATAACTCCTGTGGATCGTAGATGCTTACTTGCTTTTGCGCAGAAGAAAAATAGTAAGAGAAAATAAAAGTTATGAGGAAAGTAAGTTTTACAAAAGTCATTTGGTTTGATTTGCTTCTTATGAAGTTAAGAATAAAATTGCCGGGTTGAGTACAAGTTAATAGCACAAAACTATTACCAGTCAACAAAATAATCTCCACGCCAGATCCTTCCTTCGTCAGAATGACAAAAAAGAAATTATATTTGCACCTATGACAACAGAACAATTGAAGGATATGAGAGACCGTGTGGTGGTCTTGAGGAGGTTTCTTTGACGTCGCTAACAGAGAATCCAAAATAGAAAATGATAAACAGCTCTCCCTTTCGCCGGGTTTTTGGGATGATAATGCCCGCGCCACTTCCATTTTAAAAGAAACAAAGGTTAACGAGTATTGGGTAAATATGTACAATGATGTTGTGTCGTTAGTAGAAGATTTTGCCGTACTCTTTGAGTTCTGGAAAGATGGCGAAACAACCGAAGATGAAGTAAAAGAGGCTTACACCAAAGCCAACACCGCCATCGACGAAGCGGAGTTTAAAAGTACACTTAACGAACCTACCGATTCATTACCCGCAGTACTGCAGATCAACAGCGGAGCTGGTGGAACCGAAAGTCAGGACTGGGCAGAAATGCTCGCACGCATGTACCGCATGTACGGCGAAAAACAAGGCTGGACAGTCACGGAACTCGATTGGCAATGGGGCGATGGTGCCGGTATCAAGACATGTACTTTTCAATTCGACGGACCATTTTCTTACGGCTTTTTAAAAGCAGAAAGCGGCGTGCATCGTTTAGTGCGTATCAGTCCGTTTGATAGCAATGCAAGGCGACATACTTCTTTCGCCAGCGTCTATGTATACCCGTTAATTGATGATACTATAGAAATAAATGTTAACCCCGCAGATATTGAATGGGCCTTCTTCAGAAGTGGCGGCAGCGGCGGACAAAACGTAAACAAGGTAGAAACTGCTGTGCGCCTAACGCACAAACCAAGCGGATTTATTGTTGAATGTCAGCAAGCACGTACACAAGGCGAGAATAGAGAGAAAGCAATGGCCATGTTAAAGAGCCGTTTGTATGAAGAAGAAATGCGCAAACGTCAGGCTGTATTGGATGCCTCCAACTCCAGCAAAAAGAAAATTGAATGGGGCAGCCAGATAAGAAGCTATGTTTTTCATCCCTATAAAATGATCAAAGATCATAGGACAGATTATGAAGTAGGAAATGTTGGTCCTGTTATGGATGGAGAATTGGATGGATTTATTAAGGCTTATTTGATGATGGAGAAGGAGACTGAAACCCCCTACCCCTGAAGGGGACTTTTGGACACTGATTACTTAATGTCCCCTTACAATAAAACTGAGTAAAAAGATTTGTATTTTATTTTTTAACTTTAGGTAAGATTTATTTCATTAATTAAAATAAAAAATCCTTCCAATATTGGGGTACAAAAAGTCCCCGTTCAGGGGGATTTAGGGGGTTTTGTACTATGAATTTTGGAGACTTCTATTATCCATTGCCAATCAACGAGCCCGTATTTAACTACGCGCCTAACAGTCCTGAAAAAATAAAATTAAAAACTGCGCTTAAAGAATTAAAAGCTTCAAAAATTGATGTACCCATGTATATCGGTTCTGAAGAAATACGCACGGGGAATAAATTAGAAATTTGTCCGCCGCATGAACGTAAACATTTGTTAGGGCACTTTCATGAAGGCGATGCATCACATGTAAAAAAAGCTATCGCTGCCGCATTAAAAGCAAAAGATAAATGGGCCAATTTGAGTTGGGAAAACAGGGCCAATATATTTTTAAAAGCAGCTGATCTTTTATCAACAAAATACCGTGCGGAAATTTTAGCGACCACTCTACTCGGACAAAGTAAAAACGTGATACAAGCCGAACTCGATGCAGCTTGTGAACTGATAGATTTTTTGCGTTTCAATGTTCATTATTTAAGCGAAATATATCGTCAGCAACCTATTAGTAGTACGGGTGTAAATAATCGTGTAGAATATCGTCCGTTAGAAGGATTTGTATTGGCAGTTACCCCATTTAATTTTACAGCCATTGCAGGAAACTTGCCAACTGTTTGCGCCATGGCTGGGAATGTTGTTATCTGGAAACCGTCCTACACACAGATCTACAGCGCGCAATTAATTATGCGTATATTAAAAGAAGCCGGATTACCCGATGGCGTTATCAATTTAATTTATGTTGATGGTGCCGTTGTTGGTGACATCTGTTTTAAACATCCCGATTTTGCAGGCGTACACTTTACCGGTAGTACCGGAGTTTTTAAAACTATGTGGAAAGCAATTGGCGATAATATAGACAATTACAGATCATACCCGCGCATCGTAGGTGAAACGGGTGGTAAAGATTTTATTTTGGCACACAAAAGTGCTGATATAGATATTTTGGTAACAGCGCTCGCACGTGGTGCATTTGAATTTCAGGGACAAAAATGTAGTGCTGCATCAAGAGCATACATACCAGGCAATATAGCAGTTGAAGTAAAAAAGAAACTAGTAGCTGCAATAAAAACGATGAAGATGGGTTCTACGGAAGACTTCACCAATTTCATCAATGCTGTGATAGATGAAAGAAGTTTTGATAAAATAGAAGCATACATTAAAGCCGCAAAGAAAAAAGATAGTGGTGTAAAAATATTAGCAGGCGGAAATTGTGATAAAACAAATGGCTTCTTTATCGAACCAACAATAATAGAAACAACAGATCCAAATTATGTTACAATGTGCCAGGAAATATTTGGTCCTGTATTAACATTATATGTGTATGATGAAAATAAGTTTGAAGATATTTTAAAAATTATCGATACAACTTCTCCTTATGCATTAACAGGTGCCATCATTGCCACTGATAGATATGCTATAGAATTAGCAACTAACAAACTTCGTAATAGTGCAGGTAATTTCTACGTAAACGATAAATGTACAGGAGCCGTTGTTGGTCAGCAACCATTTGGTGGTGCAAGAGCCAGTGGTACTAATGATAAAGCTGGCAGCATTTTAAATTTATACCGTTGGTTAAGCTGCAGAACTATTAAAGAAATGCTTGTTTCACCGGTTGATTACAGATATCCTTTTCTACAAGAAAAATAATGAATTGTTATTTCTATATTTTTTAAATAGAATTCTTAAACCTTTTATAAATTGTCATGTCTACCTAAATCAATGATCACTTGTTGACATTTTTAGATGGCACGGTGTTTGCATTTCAATATTTAACCAAAAAATTTATGCTTGTGAAAAAGACATTATTAATTGCAACGCTAGCTTTATGCTGCTATTCATTAAAAGCTCAATATGGACCGAAAGTAGAGTTTGGGTTAAAAGCCGGACTTAACGACGCTACTATGACAGACATGGGGGAATCAGTCTATGGTTATTACAGTCGACCTTCGGTAAACGCCGGAGCCTTATTGAATATAAAATTTTCCGAAAGGTCTTCGGGTTTTGCATTACAACCTGAAGTAATGTTTTCAGGACAAGGGGGTGCCTACAATATTGACAGACATACCTATATCACTAATCTTGATTATTTAAATGTTCCCGTTTTATTACAATATCAATTTAGAGGTGGTTTTCGTTTAGAAACAGGTCCTCAATTCGGCTTTCTGTTTAATGCACATGACGACAATCAGGGTAACGTAAGTAGTTACTACAAAAAATCAGATTTTGGATGGGCATTTGGCGGTGGTTTTATATCGCGTAGTGGTTTTGGAGTTGATGCAAGATTCAATCTTGGGTTAAGCAATATCAATAATGATACAACTCCCGGAGACAATGAATATATGAATAACGACGTATTTCAAATTGGAATATTCTACCAATTCGGTCATTACTTTTCACGTTATTAATCGTATCAATTATATATAAAAAAAGGGTTGAAAATTTCAACCCTTTTTTTATTCGGTCAATTAAAGATAAATTCGCAGAATAATATATTTCAATTTGACAACGATCTTAGATAAACAACAATTACAGTTAACCATTTTAAGACTGGCACATCAGGTGATGGAAAATCATGTGAACTTGAATGATGTTGTGTTCATTGGTCTGCAACCAAGAGGTGTTTATGTGAGTGACAGAATAGTAGAAAATATTAAAAAGCTTTATCCAAACGAAAAAGTAAACTATGGAGTATTGGATATTACTTTTTACAGAGATGATGTACGCAACGAAATTCGTATGGCAAATAAAACAACCATCGATTTTTCTATTGAAGGAAAAGAAGTTATTTTAATAGATGATGTATTATATACCGGCAGGACAATACGTGCTGCACTTGACGCATTGATAGATTTCGGCAGACCAAAAAAAGTAGAGCTTTGCGTTTTGGTGGACAGAAGATTTAATAGAGAGTTACCTATTCAACCTGATTATTCAGGAAAATCAATTGATGCTATAATTTCTCAGATGGTGAAAATTCAGAAGGACACAGAAACTGTTGTACTATATTAGTTCAACGGTCTTCAAAAAATATTAAATATTAGATATTCAATCTAAATTATTTACTGTAGCTTTGCTCCTTAATGCAACTATCTACCAAACATCTCTTGGGCATTAAAGACCTTACTAAGGAAGATATTTCGATCATTCTATCTACAGCCACTCAATTTAAAGAAGTTTTACAGCGACCGGTTAAAAAGGTTCCATCACTGCGTGATATAACTATTGTGAATCTATTTTACGAAAGTTCTACCCGCACAAGGATCTCTTTTGAACTGGCAGAAAAAAGACTGGGCGCAGATACCATCAACTTTACGGCATCAGGATCTTCCGTATCAAAAGGAGAAAGCTTGCTGGATACCGTAAACAATATCCTGAGCATGAAGGTAGATATGGTAGTAATGCGGCACAGCGCCAGCGGAGCGCCTCACTTTCTGGCAAAGCATATCCCTGCCGCGATCGTAAATGCAGGAGACGGCATTAACGAACATCCCACGCAGGCATTATTG